>JADGAZ010000002.1 GCA_015231755.1 Magnetococcales bacterium
CCCCGTCAGGTTCCGAAAGAGCTGGTCCGACCCGTCACCACATCATTTCACAGCATCTCCGCCAGGTTCAATAAGCCCACCTTGTTCTTGATAATCTTCTCTTCGGCATTCATCGCTGACATCCTCCTTGGTTGGTTTATGTCCATCCTACCATAAATGTCAGATTAAGTCTTGCCTACTACAGAATATATGTCTGCATCCGTTCCCTTGTTCACTCACGATTCACGGCATCTGGTCGAGACAAGCTGACACAAGCAATGGCAGGAGGCATAACGGAAGAATCGAGACAGAAAAAGACGGCCAACAGAGGACAAAGGCACCAACCATTCTGGGGCGCAGAAATTTTCCTTGCGCTCCGGGAGGGGTCCATATATGTCCCCGGATTTACGACCGAGTATGGTTTACCAGATTCCGGATTTCCGACTTCATATCCAGATAGAAAGATCTGCATCAAAGCCAATCTTCTTGCGAGAGTGAGCATGCGCAATTGCGATGCCTACGCTTGTCAATTCCATGCTATTGAATTGGGTACTCGCCGCATCGTCTAGGAACTTCGGAAACCTCGGACAAATTTTTTCGAGAAACTTGCGTGCCTCCTGCTCGTTCATTACATATTGCGTATTTAGCTGGATAAGCTGATTGGCTAATTCTTCCGATATGCCTCTGTCCGAACACAGCGTCTTGGTTATGTCGTCGTTTAACCCTTTTGGTTGTAACAGAGCGGAATCGTGAAGGCATGAAATATGAACATCAATAATCTTCGGCTCTCTTTCTTCGATCGCCCTTATGGCGTCTCGTTGATATCCTTTCGAAAAAAAACCTTTATACGCGTCGGTTAATGATTTTACGATATCTCTCGAACCTGCCCTGACCGAAGCACAACCGACAAACTCTATATGTTTGTAATTAGAAAGTTTTAGACTAATCGGATCAGCAAAAACCAATATCTCATTTTCTAGATAATCAGCGAGCATCTCAATACTATTCATGTTACCTCTGAACACATTGGCAACATTGAAGCAACATGCGAGGATGTCCAATTGCTCGGAATTGAGCTTTGGAGCAACCGATAACGATTCATTTAGAACGATCTGTAGCAGACTCCGTTCTTCTTGTTTTGTACGGTCCACAAGTAGACCAACTAGAAGGTCTCCTAATTCCTTATCACCGCACCGGGCGAACTCCTTTTGGACAGTGAAGAGAGAATACTGAAAGTCGGGATCTTCAGCGGCTTGCATTCCCGCCGGATTCTTTGCTTCCAGTTCCTGAATGAACTGATCTGTTATCTCTCGCGCCCGCTTGTCAGCCGTCTCTTTTGCTAAGCCTGCCAACTTAGCAAAATTACTTTCAAATACTTCATTGGCTATCTCTCTGACATGGGAAATTGTAAGCCCAGTGTTTACCGTAACCTGTTCGGCTTGGATGTTTAGCGAGTTGTCGCCACCCTGCTGACTTCTATTGCTAATATCCATTACCGTCCTTCCGAAAAGAAGAAGTAACGTTACCACCAACCTGGATATTTGTAGAGCTATCGCCTCCCTTCTGCGACATGCTACTTTTAATCCCAGAAGCCCTAAATAAGAGCCATGAAATCATAGTAACGCCGATTCCGCTGAATATCCATTCCTTGTTGGCGATCAAGTAGTCAAGCATACGAGTACTCCTAGCTGATTGAATCTAATATTTGATCGAAAATTCGGGGACCATAACTTCTGGGACAGTATCTCCATTAAGCCGACAAATCCGAAGGTGTTATAGATCGGACCCACTTTCGAATCCCCCCATTCTCCGCAACCAACTTTCACATCGAAATGGTCCAGCATCAGGAGTCAATGATATTCTCCCAATATCATACCATTAAGTGGGTCCGTAATTTCCGGACCCACCCAGGGCGGGTCCACAGGTTTTGGAGAATGGGGCCGGAGAGAGAATGATATCCGCCCATTTCGACTCCCGCAAGTCCGAAATTCGACCAAATGCGTTTTCGAACTGTTCCGCGCAACCATTGGAAACATTGGACTTTTTTGCATATACAAAAGCCGCCCGGTTGGGCGGCCTTGGTGACGAGAAAAAACTATTGAAAAAAAATGGTGGGCCCACCCGGATTCGAACCTGGGACCGACCGGTTATGAGCCGGCGGCTCTGACCGCTGAGCTATAGGCCCGCATGACATTTTACGTCGTTTCAAGACTCCAGAAAACTTCTCAGCTTGCGCGAGCGGGTGGGGTGGCGGAGCTTGCGCAGGGCTTTGGCTTCGATTTGGCGGATGCGTTCGCGGGTGACGTGGAACTGCTTGCCCACCTCTTCCAGCGTATGATCCGTATGCACGCCAATGCCGAAACGCATGCGCAAGACATTCTCCTCCCGATCGGTCAAGGTTTTCAATACCCGTCCGGTGGTGTCGCGCAGATTGGCCATGATGGCCAGTTCCGAAGGCGACAGCATGGACTTGTCTTCGATGAAATCCCCCAGATGGGAATCCTCTTCGTCCCCCACCGGGGTCTCCAGGGAGATGGGCTCCTTGGCGATTTTGAGTACCTTGCGCACCTTGTCCAAAGACATTTCCATGCGTTCGGCGATCTCTTCGGGGGTGGGTTCCCGGCCCATCTCCTGCACCATCTGACGGCTGGTACGCACCAGCTTGTTGATGGTCTCGATCATGTGTACCGGAATGCGAATGGTGCGGGCCTGATCGGCAATGGAACGGGTGATGGCCTGCCGGATCCACCAGGTGGCATACGTCGAAAACTTGTAACCCCGACGCCACTCGAACTTGTCCACCGCCTTCATCAAACCGATGTTGCCCTCCTGGATCAGATCCAGGAATTGCAGTCCCCGGTTGGTGTATTTCTTGGCAATCGAGATCACCAAACGCAGGTTGGCCTCCACCATCTCCTTTTTGGCCCAACTGGCCTTGCGTTCCCCGGTCATGATCTTTTTGTTGGTGTTTTTCAGATCCGTGACCGTCTGACCGGCTTCGGCCTCGATTTCGGTGATCCGGTCCCGCAGGGCGTACAGATCCTCCCGATGTTCGTAAAATCGCTGCCACGCCGGAGAAGGATGATTGGAAAACTTGTCCACCCAGACCTTGCGACCGTCGCTGCCCTGGTACTCCTTGAGAAAAGTCTTCTTGGGCACACCGGCAATTTCGGAGACTTTCAGAATTTCCATCTCCACTTCACGCACCCGCTCGACGTATTTCTTTAAAATACGCACCATGCGGTCGATCTGCTTGAAGGAAAACTTGACCGATACCACCGCCTTGACGATGCGCTCGCGCCGATCCCGATAACGCCGACGCAACCGCTTGACCCCGACCCCATCTCCGGCCAGCCGACATTTCTCCTGTTCGGCGCGGATTTCGTTCAGCATCACGTTGTCGGCGGCAATGGAATCAAATACCGCCTGGGTCTGTTCCAGCAACTCCTGGATGCGCAGATTCTCTTCTTCGGTGGATTTTTTCATGGCGAGCAACCCTTCGCCGCCATCCAGATCATGGGACTCGTCGTCCTCATCCATCAGGTCATCGGATTTGTCGTCCAGATCGTCGTCATCGTCGCTGTCCTCGTCGTCGGACTCTTCTCCGTCGCCATCCTCCCCCAGTTCGTGGGAGGGGGCGGGAATGTCGAGGATATCGCGCAGACTCACCTGACCATTGCGCAACTTTTCCGCCAGCAGAATGATCTCCTGGAACGTCACCGGGGAGTCGCAAATGGCGGAAATCACCTCGTTGCGCCCAGCCTCGATGCGCTGGGCGATCATGATCTCCCCTTCACGGGTCAACAGGTCCACAGACCCCATTTCCCGCAGATACATGCGCACCGGGTCATCGGTCTTGCCCAGATCGATATCCTCGATGCCGCCATCCGACCCGCCCCGTTTGCCGAACAGATCATCCCCGTCGTCCGGATCGTCCACATCCACGTCGCCCAGGTCCACATCCAGTTCGACATCCACATCCACGTCACCGAGGGGAATGGACTTGATGGAAGAGACCACCATGGTTGCCGATGCGGCACCGCCGCCCGACCAACTCAGGATGACAGGCCGCCCGCCAATTCTCTGCTAATGATCACTCAAATAAGTTTATGCAATTCAAAGAGAAGATCAAGGAGGTGATGCCAAGGCGAACAAAAAATTCTGGCACTTGATACAACTATAAATCATAGGGCTGCAAACCAGTATGGCGCGAGAGACGTGACAACATACGGGGACCGATTTCCTCCTGATCATGGAAAGCGAACACCACATCAGCCCATCCATCCCTTTCCAGGGTGCGATGGGATCCACTTTGACGTTTGATCCGCCAACCGATACGAAGCAAGGCTGCCAACACGAGACGCGCCTTGCTGGCGGGCCACATGCTCATGCCGCCGCAAACGAGACCGTGAATGCCCGCCCCTGGGTTTCCCCATTTTCAAGACGTTCCGCCAGAACCCGCAAGGCCAGGGCTTCGACCTGAGAGATGGCCTCCTCCTCGGTCCGACCATAAGCCATCACTCCCGGCAGTTCCATCACCTCGGCCAGCCAGCGACCGTCCGTTTCCTGTTCGTATTCTATGGTGTAATTCATTTCCATGGACTCCTGATCGTGGAGTTTCTTACAACAAAAAAACTTGATGTCTCTTTATATTAAATCATGAACGCTGGATTTTAAAGCACCTTCGTCGATTTGGCGTCTTGCACTTGATCGATGCGTTGATGACCCTGCTCGCGCCTGACATCATCGTCGCGATCCTGGACGGGCGGCAGCCGGACGTGCTGACGTGGCAGGCGTTGAAGAACCCGTTCCCGATGGAATGGGAGCAACAAAGGGAGAAGTGGGGGATGATTCATCCCGGTTGATCGGGCTTGGTGGGCTTGCGTCCTGGCTTTTGGGGCTTGAGAATCCGTTTCAGTTGGGTCTCCAGTTTGTCCAAAAAGAGATCACTGCCCAAGGGTCTTCCGGTTTGTTCGTGTCTGCGCAGGGTTTCCATGGTTTCATCGGCCAACCGGCTTGCCAAAAAAAGAGACCAATCCGGAATCAACTCCAGCATGGGTTTGGTTTTGACCAGTCTGTCGTCTTGCCCGGATAAATGAGCGCGTGCGCTACTCCATGGGTATTCTTCAGGCAAGACGGTCAAACGTGCCCGTACCGGATTGAGTTCGACGTACCGGGTAGCGGCCAGAAGATACTCTTCGTCCAAAGGGAACGAAGCAAACCGACCTTGCCAAAGATGCCCGCGCCATTTTTGGCGAAAATTGACATGCCGGGTGTAACGCCGGTGCGCCTCGCCGATGGCCAACCGCATACTCTCCTCCGTCCGAGGAACAGCAATCAAGTGGACATGGTTGGGCATCAAACAGTAGGCCCAGATCTCCACCTCAAAACGCGCGCACCACTCTGCCATCAGATCGAGATAGACCTGATAATCCTGTTCCACAAAAAATGTCTGCTGCCTCCGATTCCCGCGCTGGGTGATGTGATGCGGCAATCCAGGAGCAACAACACGAGCGATTCTGGCCATGAGATCATGGTAACTTTTTCAAGCCGGAAAGGAAATGAATATACTGTCCCCGGATTTCCGTTCCGGACATCATCGTCGCGATCCTGGACGGGCGGCAGCCGGATGTGCTGACGTGGCGGGAGTTGAAGAATCCGTTCCCGATGGAATGGGAGCAGCAGAGGGAGAAGTGGGGTTTCCCGAAATTGCCGATATAGCCAATTTATGGCCATCAGGGAAATCGGTAAGCTGCCCCCGATTTCTGGGATTTCCGGATTTCTTCGAATTTCGCGATTTCCCTATTTCGATTTCACCACCCAAGAAGCGCACCAAGATTTAATTTTCTTTTAATTGTATTTAAGCGTTCAAGATACCTAGCAGAGTTTTCATTATTAATATTATTTAGTTCAAACTGATAATAAATCTTAATGTAATCAAAAATTTCATTACGGTACTTACTGTCAAGCATAAATTCCTGGTAATTCTTAAGTAGTTGTTCAAAAAAAATTTTATTGTATGATTGGATCGATAAGATTTGTACATTGTTTATGCTAATATACGACACCTGCTCCACTAAAGTGTCAATATTAAACAATAACAAACAATAGCCCTCCGTTAACTTCTTTCTTTTATCTAGTCTACTATTTAAATACCCACCCAGCATTCCGAACATAAAGCCAAGAAAAGAGCTGATAAGAGCGATAACCAATTTCTCTTCAACGCTGCTTAACATAATCATTTCTCAACCATAACAGGTTTGTGTTGATTCTTAATCGTAGAAAACGTGCGGGTAAGGCGTTTGATATCGTTGTCCCACCCGCTTAACAGGCTTTCTATATTGCTTTGTTCGAGATCAGTTAATCTTATCTTTGCCATCAGTCTGCGTATTGATCTGAACAGTTCATTTTTAATATCAGTAATGTTTGGCGTTATATTTTTAGCATCTAATACTGCGAACAAACCACTTCTTAATTTCTTTTCCTCGGTCAGATCAATGAAAAGAGCGCAATACAAATAATACACTGCTTTAATTTTATCACCAATTAATTTTTTTGCCCTAAACCCAAACTCCTCACTGTCAATAATATGTTTATAATTATTAGCATAGAGCTCCTCTTTATAAGAATCTCTTGGGATTGCTAATTGATAATCGTCAGTAACTAATTCGAGATAGTTAAATGAAAAACAAAATTCTGACACGTTTGGAAAGACTTTAGTATCTTTCCCAAGCAAATACATACCCCTCTCAGTTGGCAATAAAAAGAAATCGAGAGCAGATATATTCTTAGTATAGGTTGAGTAATCAATTTCAATGCATTTGTATTCATTACTTGTACATAAACTTCCTAACGCAAGAAGGACAAATTCTCTCTGAAATCTCCCTAAATCACAAAACATTGAAACAACATCAGATGCGCGCACTTTGTCGTTGTTATTGTAAGATGTAACAACATATTTTAAAATTAGGTATTTTAACCAATAAGTGTGTTGATGCGGTTTATGCCATTCTGTGAAATTCATTTCAGGGGAAATTGTCGCATCAACCAAGAAAATATTTGGGAAATGTTCATTTGCTTGAGTATACCGCTTTTTAAAATTAAGCACATAAAGCATTACAAGAAGCGAAGGGTATTCGTTAAACAATCTTTTACAAATTATAAATGCCTCCTTATCAAAGGATAATTTTCCCAAAAACTCAATCAAAGAACGATACCTGTGATGACACATGTTATAGATGGCTTGCATAGAAGGTTCAGAAAAACCCTCTGCAGAAATCGTAAGAATAACTCCTATTTGCCCAAGCACATCTGAAAATAATTCGCTTTTATTGTTATTCGCCTTCTGTATAGCCTTAATTGCTTCGCTTAATAGTTTTATCCTGGAATCTACAACATCTTTGAGTGGTGATTGCTTTAATTTATAATACGTTCCATTTATACTCTTCTGACTGTCTGAAGATCTCTTCGTAAGAATAAAGTACAAATATGTTCTACAGAAGAAGAGCACACAAAGTCCTAGCTGACCAAAAGCACCATTTTGGTCAAAGATGTCAATTAAGTTTGAGATGTTATTCCCAAACCTTTCTGATTGGCAAATAAATTCTTTATCAAAGAATGAATATTTTGAAAACCTGTAATGATAAATATCTAAATTATCAATTAAAATAATTAAACGGTATTTATCTTGCATCATTCTCGAAACAAGCGCTATAAAGTACGGCTGTGGAGAGTTCTGTCTTGAAATATTTATATCATAATATATACCCAGGACACTAAATAAAGTTGATTCAATTTTTTTGATTAGCTCTACATAAAATTGATCATTAATATCTTTGTACACTTCTCTTCCAAGATATTCGTCTTTAACGTCAAATTTTACAGGAAACAATTTAAACCCATCATTTAAATCCATCCCAAAGACATCATTAACAACTCTTGTGGCAAATATGGATTTCCCTTCGCCTGGCTCACCAAGCAAATAACTAATACGATTTGTTCCGAAAATGTTTTTGAGATTATTTGTTGTTATTGGATTTGCCGTTATAGATTTAAGAAATTCTTGATATGACAACTCTTCAGAAATTATTTGATCTTCTTTTGAAACGGTTCTGTAAACCCCAGGGGGGATATATGTTTCAGAAATAAAAAATTTTGCAAGATTGTCTTCTGCAATTATATTCTCGTCCTGATCATTTACTTGAAGGGTTTTGCTATAGCCAATCGTTGGTCTAACGTGATGCGAAAAACAATTTGTAAATAATTTGCTCCACTGCCTAGAATCAAGCTTTGCTGAAGATGAAGTTATTGTTTCTCGATATTCTTGTAATGTTGGGCTATTTAATTTATCTAACAGCCTTAAAAACAAATCCTTGTAATTAACTGTTATTATTCCTGCATTATTCGTCTGAAGACTATCAGTACGTCTACTGGAATTTCTGTACATCGCCCAACCCCTTTTTTCTTAATAAGAATAAGTATTCGTCAGCATCGTCCAGCAGTATCATAAGAACCACCCCGGATCCAAGTTCGAATCCTCCCCCATTCTCCGCGACCAAGTTTCACTTCGAAACAGTCCAGTATCAGGAGTCAATAATATTCTCCCAGTATCAAATCGTTAAGTGGGTCCACAGGTTTTGGAGAATGTGGCCGGAGAGAGAATGATATCCGCCCATTTCGACGCCCGCAAGTCAAAAAAATCAAACCAAAAGCATTTTCGAACCATCTCACGTAACCATTAAAAATATTGGAGTTATTTTATCACAAAAAAAACCGCCCCGAAGGGCGGCAACAGACGAAGAAAAACACTTCAAAATCAAATTGGTGGGCCCACCCGGATTCGAACCTGGGACCGACCGGTTATGAGCCGGCGGCTCTGACCGCTGAGCTATAGGCCCGCATGACATTTTACGTCGTTTCAAGACTCCAGAAAACTTCTCAGCTTGCGCGAGCGGGTGGGGTGGCGGAGCTTGCGCAGGGCTTTGGCTTCGATTTGGCGGATGCGTTCGCGGGTGACGTGGAACTGCTTGCCCACCTCTTCCAGCGTATGATCCGTATGCACGCCAATGCCGAAACGCATGCGCAAGACATTCTCCTCCCGATCGGTCAAGGTTTTCAATACCCGTCCGGTGGTGTCGCGCAGATTGGCCATGATGGCCAGTTCCGAAGGCGACAGCATGGACTTGTCTTCGATGAAATCCCCCAGATGGGAATCCTCTTCGTCCCCCACCGGGGTCTCCAGGGAGATGGGCTCCTTGGCGATTTTGAGTACCTTGCGCACCTTGTCCAAAGACATTTCCATGCGTTCGGCGATCTCTTCGGGGGTGGGTTCCCGGCCCATCTCCTGCACCATCTGACGGCTGGTACGCACCAGCTTGTTGATGGTCTCGATCATGTGTACCGGAATGCGAATGGTGCGGGCCTGATCGGCAATGGAACGGGTGATGGCCTGCCGGATCCACCAGGTGGCATACGTCGAAAACTTGTAACCCCGACGCCACTCGAACTTGTCCACCGCCTTCATCAAACCGATGTTGCCCTCCTGGATCAGATCCAGGAATTGCAGTCCCCGGTTGGTGTATTTCTTGGCAATCGAGATCACCAAACGCAGGTTGGCCTCCACCATCTCCTTTTTGGCCCAACTGGCCTTGCGTTCCCCGGTCATGATCTTTTTGTTGGTGTTTTTCAGATCCGTGACCGTCTGACCGGCTTCGGCCTCGATTTCGGTGATCCGGTCCCGCAGGGCGTACAGATCCTCCCGATGTTCGTAAAATCGCTGCCACGCCGGAGAAGGATGATTGGAAAACTTGTCCACCCAGACCTTGCGACCGTCGCTGCCCTGGTACTCCTTGAGAAAAGTCTTCTTGGGCACACCGGCAATTTCGGAGACTTTCAGAATTTCCATCTCCACTTCACGCACCCGCTCGACGTATTTCTTTAAAATACGCACCATGCGGTCGATCTGCTTGAAGGAAAACTTGACCGATACCACCGCCTTGACGATGCGCTCGCGCCGATCCCGATAACGCCGACGCAACCGCTTGACCCCGACCCCATCTCCGGCCAGCCGACATTTCTCCTGTTCGGCGCGGATTTCGTTCAGCATCACGTTGTCGGCGGCAATGGAATCAAATACCGCCTGGGTCTGTTCCAGCAACTCCTGGATGCGCAGATTCTCTTCTTCGGTGGATTTTTTCATGGCGAGCAACCCTTCGCCGCCATCCAGATCATGGGACTCGTCGTCCTCATCCATCAGGTCATCGGATTTGTCGTCCAGATCGTCGTCATCGTCGCTGTCCTCGTCGTCGGACTCTTCTCCGTCGCCATCCTCCCCCAGTTCGTGGGAGGGGGCGGGAATGTCGAGGATATCGCGCAGACTCACCTGACCATTGCGCAACTTTTCCGCCAGCAGAATGATCTCCTGGAACGTCACCGGGGAGTCGCAAATGGCGGAAATCACCTCGTTGCGCCCAGCCTCGATGCGCTGGGCGATCATGATCTCCCCTTCACGGGTCAACAGGTCCACAGACCCCATTTCCCGCAGATACATGCGTACCGGGTCATCGGTCTTGCCCAGATCGATATCCTCGATGCCGCCATCCGACCCGCCCCGTTTGCCGAACAGATCATCCCCGTCGTCCGGATCGTCCACATCCACGTCGCCCAGGTCCACATCCAGTTCGACATCCACGTCCACATCCCCCAAAGGAATGGACTTGATGGAAGAGACCACTTCCGGTTCTTCCACCAGATGAATGCCCAAATCATCCAGCACAGTCACCACGTCCTCGATCTGCTCCGCGACGTTGACATTATGGGGAAGGACATCGTTGACTTCGTCATAGGTCAGAAATCCACGCTCCTTGCCGCGCTCGATCAAGAGTTTCATCTGACCCAGTTTGGGATCTTCACCCATATTATTCATCCATCTCCCGATTGTTCCTGATTGTGATGCCAACCATGTCCCTTTTAGCGCGCCTCTTCCCGAACGGTTTTGCGTTCCAGCACCCTGCGTTCTTCCAGTTTCAGGGCGCGACACCGGGAGGTCAGAGTATTGTCGTGATCGCCTTCCAGATCGATCCGACGCATCAGATTCATCCGTTCCCGGCGCAAGGTCTTGACATGCACACTGATCAAACAGCCGTCGAACTCTTCATCGGCCAAATCCGGCGACAACTCCTCGGCGGCCAGAATCTCTTGCACCCGTCGGGCCATCTCCGGTGTGGAAAACCGTTCCGGCGGCCAGCGACCGGAGCTGTCAGCGCCTTGCTGGCCCCATTCGATCAATTCGGTCAACAAGGCGGCCAGTTGCGCGTTTTCCAGTTGCAGGCGGCTCAACTCCTCCTCCCGTTCTTTGGCGAGACGGGGGTGCCGCAGCAGCAAAGCCAGCAGGGCCTGTTCGTGATCCCGTTGGGAAGGCGTCTGACCCTGGCGGACAGGCCGAGGCGCAGGAGAAGCCCGTACCGGTCGCGGTTCCGGGGGTCTCACCCCCTGAGCGAATCGCAACGGGATATGCAAACGTTGACCCAACGTCTCGGCGTAAAGTTCCCGCAGCAAAGGATCCTTCACCTTGGCCAGCAACGGACGGGCACGATGCATCAGGGCTGCACGTCCTTCGGGGTCTGCGGCGTTCAGGCCGGCACCGAGCCTGCGGACCAGAAACTCGATGGGGGCGATGGCCCCTTCGATGCGTCGGGCGAATCCCGCCGCCCCTTCCCGCCGCACCACCTCATCCGGATCCTCTCCGGGAGGCAGAAACAAAAAGGCCGCGTGACGATCCGCCTCCAGACCATCGAAAAACAGTTCCAACGCCCGCCAGGCCGCTTTTTCCCCCGCCGCGTCGCCGTCGAAACAGAAATGAATCTTGCGCGTCTGTTGCCATAAAAGACGCAAATGATCCGGAGTCAAGGCGGTTCCCAGGGTGGCCACCACCGGCAGCACCCCCTTGTCCACCAGGGAGAGACGATCCATGTAGCCTTCCACCACGATGGCCGAACCACTCTTGCGGATCGACTCCCGGGCGGTTTCCAGGCCATACAGGAGTTTGCCCTTCTGAAAGACTTCGGTTTCCGGCGAATTGAGATATTTCGGTTCGCCCGGCCCCATCAATCGTCCGCCAAATCCGACGCAACGCCCCTTGAGATCGTGAATGGGAAAGATGATCCGATCCCGGAAACGGTCATACAGTCGTTCACCGGGGGCCTTGCGGGTCACCAATCCGGCCTGCTCCAGGAGTTCCCCCGCCGCCTCGCCGCCGCCGAAACGGTCCAGCAGACGACTCCATCCTCCAGGGGCATACCCCAAGCCTTCGTTTTCCACGGTGGCGGGTTTCAGTCCCCGGTCCGCCAGATAGCGACGGGCCATGTTGCCGCCGGGAGCGGTCAACTCCTCCCGGTACCAGGCCCGCACCGCCGCGAGCATTTCCAGCACCCGACGCCGCGACTCCTCCCGGCGGGCGGTCTCCGGATCTTCCGGCCCATCCCGGGGCAAGGAGATGCCGGTCATGGCCGCCAACTCTTCCACGGCTTCGTTGAAGCCGACACCTTTGGACTTCATCACGAAGTCGAAGGCGTCACCTCCTTCGCCGCAGCCGAAACATTTATACCCCTTGTCCGGCCTCACCGAAAACGAAGGGGTTTTCTCATTATGAAACGGGCACAGCCCCTGCCAACCGGTTCCCTGTTTCTTCAGAGTGACCCGACGGCCCACCAGTTCCAGGAGATCCACCCGCTCACGGATCAGGTCAATGAGTGTGTCGGGATACCGGGGCATGGGGCCATCCGTTGAAGCGCGTCATAAAGAAACCGTCACACCACACCTGCTGGCGTGACCGTGCATCGAAACAGGAGTGCCGGTCGTTCCATGTATGTTTCGGCATAACATTTTATTTGACTACGATAGGTTGCGCTTGTCAAGTCCAGAGAGAAAAATTTTCTCGACAATCGACATCATCCCCCCTCCCGGGCGCTATCGACACACCATGGGACCCACCCTGCGCCCTCCCAGAATATGCACATGGAGATGCGCCACCTCCTGTCCGCCATGGTCGCGGGTATTGATCAAGGTGCGATACCCCGCTTCGGCCACCCCCAGTTCCCGGGCCACATGGGCCACGCGTTCCAGCAGATGTCCCGCCTCGGCGCGATCCGCCACGCCCAGATCATCCAGACAGGCCACGTGACGCTTGGGAATCACCAACGCATGCACCGGAGTCTGGGGATGAATGTCATGAAAAGCGAAAACCATCTCATCTTCGTAAATCTTTTTGGACGGAATGAGGCCTTGCACAATCTTGCAAAAAATACACTCCTGGGACATGGGTCGATTCTCCTTGTGTGGGCGGTCAGATGAAATCCGGATCCCCAATCATACCCTCCTTTTTCCAGGCTTGACACCTCTCCACTCCAATAGGCATGATTTTGGCATAAATCCATCTTCGAACCACGTCATCGGCGCGCGGATGCCAAACGGATCCATTTTCCACCACCATCACGGGCTAAAGCTTGCATGAAATCCTTGTCTGAGATCAAACTGGCCATCATCGGCTTGGGATATGTGGGTCTGCCACTGGCCGTGGAGTTCGGCAGCAAGCGTTCCGTACTCGGCTTCGACATCAATCAACAGCGTATCGACGAACTGCGCGCCGGCAACGATCTGACCCTGGAAACCCATCGGGAAGAGCTCCTGGCCGCCACGCAATTGCGTTTCACCACCCGCCTGGAAGATCTGCGGGAGTGCAACTGCTTCATCGTCACCGTGCCCACCCCCATCGACACCCACAAACGCCCGGACCTGACCCCGTTGATCAAGGCCAGCGAAACCGTGGGCAAGGTACTCAAGCCCGACGATGTGGTCATTTACGAATCCACCGTCTATCCCGGCTGCACCGAAGAGGATTGTGTGCCCATTCTCGAACGTTTCTCGGGATTGACCTTCAATCGGGAGTTCTTCGTGGGCTACTCCCCGGAGCGGATCAATCCGGGCGACAAGGAACACCGGGTCACCACGATCCGCAAAGTCACCTCCGGCTCCACCCCGGAAATCGCCGACCTGATCGACGCCCTCTACAACGAAATCATCACCGCCGGCACCCACAAGGCTCCCACCATCCAGGTGGCCGAAGCCGCCAAGGTGATCGAAAACACCCAGCGGGATCTCAACATTGCCCTCATCAACGAACTGGCGATCATTTTCAACAAAATGGGCATCGACACCGAAGCGGTGCTCCAGGCCGCGGGCAGCAAATGGAACTTTTTGCCCTTTCGTCCCGGTCTGGTGGGGGGGCATTGCATCGGCGTGGATCCGTATTACCTCACCCACAAGGCCCAGAGCATCGGTTATCACCCGGAGATCATCCTGGCGGGCCGACGCCTCAACGACTCCATGGGGGTGTACGTGGTGGCCCAACTGGTCAAGGCCATGACCAAACGCCGTCTGCTGGTGGATGGCGCACGCATCCTGGTGATGGGTCTGACCTTCAAGGAGAACTGCCCGGACCTGCGCAACACCCGGGTGGTGGATATCGTCAACGAACTGCACGACTACCATTGCAGCGTGGATGTGTTCGACCCCTGGGTTGCGCTTCACGAGGCCCACCACGAATACGGCATCACGCCGGTGACCCACCCGGAAGAAAACGCCTACGACGCCATCATTCTCGCCGTGGCCCATCAGCAGTTCCGGGAGATGGGCGTGGAGCGGATCCGGCGGCTCGGCAAGCCGGGCCATGTGCTTTACGATCTGAAATACCTGTTTCCCGCGGAGGCCACCGACCTGCGGCTGTGAACCGAGACACCAGGCGAACCCGGCTTGTCACGCTCCTCAAAGGTCACACGCCCCCCTGGGAGCGCCGACGCACGATCACCCGTCCATTCTGACGCACCAGCAGACTGGAAAGCCGGGTCCGACCCCGCCCCAGACGCACCTCCTCTTCCACCAGAAAAAAACGGCTGGAGACCGTCAAACCGTCGGAAAGCACCTCCCGGCCCTTGAGGAGCGGCTCCGCCAGAAAGGTGGCCAGATCCTTGAATCCCTCCCCCCGTTGCCGTTTGTCGTCCAGGGTCATGGCCTCGGAGCGGGTCATGTTTACGACCAGGGTCATCAGCAGTTCCACAGGGGCGGTGTTGATATTCAACTCGGTGCGCTCCGGCAAGGCAGTCACCAGAGGCAACAGTCGGCTCACAGCCTCTTCGTTGAACCCTTCCACCAGCCGCAACTCGGTTGGCGTAACAAACGGCTGATTGGCCGCCCGATAGGGGGGACGCCGGCCCAGATAGGTCTCATCCTCGGCCCCTCCCGGCTGGCTCACCTGACTGTCCGCATCGATCCAGTCCACCACCGCCAGGGCCAGTCGGGCATCCAGCCCCATCACCCGCAACAACCGCTCGAAACGGGCACGATCCACCGGACTCTGCTTGCCATCCCGCACCAGGTTGTTCAGATTGAACCGGCCTTGCAGATCGGTGATCCGTCCCGTGGCCGTACCCCCGGTCACCGGAATCGGCGGCGGGGTGGCGGCCCAGAGTTCGTTTAAATGGTCATGATTGCTCTCTGCCGCGTCCCGACTCAAAATGCCCATGGCCCAGGCCTCTCCCCCCAGGGCCAGATGCAAACCCCGATCCCGCTCCATGATATTGCCGCTGGCACGTATATCCAGATGCTGGGCCGAAATCATGCCAATGGTCACCGTCACCGCCACCGAGACGATCAGCAAGGCGGTCAGCAACGCGGCTCCCCGTCGGGATTCTCTTCCCACCACGGCCATCACCCGCCGCCTCCAATCTCGAACACGCGCCGCACCCGTCCCCAACCGCTCTTGAGCACCACAATCTCCACCGCCCGTGGCAAGGAGACCTCCGCCCCTCCCGGAACGGTTCCCGGCGCGACACCCGGAATGGCTCCCCCGGCGGGAATCCCTCCGGATCCCCCCGAACCCGGCGCCGCCGGCATGGGCCAGGTGCCCCGCCATTTGCCATCCACGGCCAGGAATCGGATCTCCACCTCCGTCACCGCTTCCAGCAGGATCTCCCCCTTGGGAACCTCGTCTTGCACCCGGTCCAGCACAGGCCAGGAGCGACGCAACACCTGTCCCTCCTCCAGGGAGTAGGCCACCCGTTCCAACGCGCTGCGGGCCAGACCACGGGGATTGGGTCGGCCTCCCCGGGTCAATTCAAGAAACCGGGTCGAGCCATCGCTGCCCACCAACGCCGGAAAAACTTTTTGTTGACCATCCCGCATGCCTCTGGGCACCGCCTGTTCCACATCCCTGGATACGAACAGAAAAAAAGTCCGCAACGCATCCAACGCCTCCATGCGTTTCATCCCCTCCTGACGGGCCTGCAACAAGGCGTTCAACCCGCCATAGGCCATCGCCGACATCACCGCGAACACCGCCAACGCCGCCAGCAGCTCCAGCAGGGTGAAGCCGCGCCGATCCGCAAGAGTCATCGGGGATTTCATGGCTTGACCAGATAGGATTCCAAACGGGCCAGGGGTTGGGAGCTGTCCGAGGCCTCGGCGCGCACCTGAATCTCCAGGCGTCGCATCTGGGGTTCGGTGGTGTTGGAAACCGACACGCTCCAATGCCACTCCCGGTCCGCCATGGTCTCCGTGCCCCGGATGATACCGGGTTCGGGCCACTCCAGACGGATCCGGCGTTCCGTGGCCTGATTCATCGCCACCCAGTGGGCCAGGGTGCGATCCCGCAGATAGGCGGCGTTGCGGGCATATTCGGAGACCGCCCGCAGCGACGCGGACAGCGCCAAGGCCAATACCGCCAAGGCCGCCACGGTCTCCAGCAGGGAAAATCCCCCTTCGGGCCGCCGTCGCCTCATGGGGTCACCGCCAGCCGTTCGATCTGCATGCGACCGGTGAGGCTGGCGCTCAGACGAAAGGCGATCTTCTCCCCGGTGCGTGTTGCACCGGGTACGGTCAATTCCAGCTCAAAGGGGGTCATCTCCCCATCCGACGATACCAGCACCTGGGGAGGATCGTCGGGTTTGACCTCCGGCTTGTCCACCGGCACCCCTTCGACCCGCAAGACCATAGGCATGGTCTCGGGAAGGCGTCGGGGTTGCAGGGTGCGATCCCCGGCTGGAGGAGAACGCCATTGATTCTTGTCGTCCAGCACCAAAAAGAGATACCCGTGATCGGCAAAACGGATGCCCCACTCCCGGGCATCGAGTACCGCCTCACGGGATACCAGATCCAACACCCCTTTCAATCGCGCCAATTCATCCCGTGTCCCCTTCTCCCGATCCCCCGGACCCACGGAAAGCACCGCCATGCCCATCATGATGCCAATGATCAGCAGCACCACTAGGATTTCCAGCAAGGTGAATCCGCTCTGATCACCTTTTGTTCGCATCGTGTTGGCCATCCAGGTTCCAGTTGCCCAGATCCGCGTTGGCCTCCGTTCCCCCCTCGACCCCGTCCGCCCCCAGGGTGTACAGATCGAACTCCCCATGGGCGCCCGGTCGCAGATACAGATAGGAGCGGCTCCAGGGATCCTTGGGAGGACGGGCCAGATAGCCCCCCTCGCGCCAGTTCTGGGGAATCGGTTCCAGGGTAGGCTTTTTCACCAAGGCTTCCAGCCCCTGATCCGTGGTGGGATAGACAAAATTGTCCAGCTTGTAGAGATTCAAGGCGGACTCGATGGCCAGAATGTCCTGTTTGGCCTTGACCAGACGGGCCTCTCCGGGACGACTCATGATCTTCGGGGCCACCAGAGTGGCCAATACCGCCAGAATCACCACCACCACCATGATTTCGATCAGGGTGAAACCCGCCTGTCGGGATCGGGAGGTGGCCGTGGTAAAACCGTCTGTGCTGTTCATAGCGACACTCATTGGATCAATTGGTTCAGATTAAAGATCGGCAGCAAGATGGCCACCACGATCGTCAAGACCATACCCCCCATCAAAAAAATCAGCAAAGGTTCCAGCATGCCGGTCAACACGCTCACCAGGGTTTCCACCTCCTGTTCCTGGGCCTCGGCGGCCCGATCCAGCATGTTGGCCAGATTGCCGCTCGCCTCGCCGCTGGCGATCAGGTGGACCACCATGGGAGAAAAAATCCGGCTTTCCGCCAACGCCTGATGGAGTCCTCCCCCTTCCCGGACCCGTTCGGCGGCTCTGGCCACGGCTTCCCGCATGGGCAGATTGGCCACCCCCCGCCCGGAGATGCGCAATCCTTCCAGAATCGGCACGCCACTGCCGGTGAGAATCCCCAAAGTCCGGGCAAAACGGGCGGTATTGATCCCCCGCACCAAAGCCGATGAAAGCGGCAGGCGCAGCAACACCCGATGCCACACCCGTCGGGCCGACTCCTTGCGCATCAGCAGGCGCACGCCGATCACCATTCCCACCACGCCGACCAGCAGCCATCCCCCCTGAAAGCGCAAAAAATCCGACAACGCAATCAGGCCACGGGTCAAAGGCGGCAACTCCTGACCAAAATCCTCGAACACCTTGGTGACTTCCGGAACCACGTAGGTGACCAGCGCCCCGGCCACCAGAATGGAAAAAAACACCACCACCGCCGGATAGATCAGGGCCAGTCCCACGCCGGCTTTGAGTTTGCGGCTTTTTTCCAGGTAGTCCGCCAGACGGTCCAACACCCGATCGAGTTGACCGGAGCTTTCCCCGGCGGCCACGGTTTCCCGGTAAAGGTCGGAAAAGAGGGTGGGATAATCCGCCAGAGCCTGGGCCAGGGCGCGACCTTCCAGCACCCGGGCGCGGACCGAAAGCAGAATGACGCGCAATTTTTTGTGATCGGTTTGCTGGGAGACGGCGTTCAGGGCCTCTTCCACGGGAAGGGAGGCTTTGAGCAGGGTGGCCAGTTGGCGGGTGGCCAGGGTGAGATCCGCCCCGCCGACACCCCGGGTGGGGGAGAGAAAACCGGTTTGGGGGTGTGCCGCGCCTTGTTGGATTTCGAGCATGGTGAGGGGAGTCAGACCCGACTCCCGCAACCGATCGCGCACCTCCCGGGCCGATTCGCCTTCTTCGACCCCTTTGCGGGTGCGTCCCCGACCATCCAGGGCGGTATATTCAAAGGTACCCAAATCCCCACCCCCGACAAACCATTGAAAAAAAAGAGGGGGTCTGGGGGATTCATCCCCCAGGGTTTTGATTGTAAAAAAACAATTTAAAAAATTCTCATTTTGTAAAAATAAAAAACAAAACCCTGGGGAATGAATTCCCCAGACCCCTTCTTCTTTTTCAATAGTCAAAAAAAAGGGGGGATCGCTCCCCCCTTTTCGACATCAATCCGCGATCACCGCCTGGGCTGCGGCCAACCGGGCCACCGGCACCCGGAAGGGAGAACAGGAGACATAATCCAATCCCGCCTTCTCGAAGAAAGCGATGGAAGCCGGATCTCCCCCATGTTCGCCGCACACCCCGATCTTGATGGACTTGCGGGTATCCCGCCCCCGCTTGACCCCCATCTCCACCAACTGCCCCACACCGCTTTGATCCAACGACACAAAAGGATCCTTGGCCAGCAATCCCTTGGCCAGATAGGCGGTGATGAACGGGGTGGCATCGTCTCTGGAGATACCCAAGGTGGTCTGGGTCAGATCGTTGGTGCCGAAGGAGAAAAACTCCGCATCTTCGGCCAGCACATCCGCCACCAAGGCGGCTCTGGGCAGCTCGATCATGGTGCCGATCAACAGATCGATCTTGACCCCGAAGGCCTCCATCACCTGACGACACACCTCCAGACAGCGGACCTTGAGGAATTTCAACTCCTGGGGCAGACCCACCAGGGGGATCATGATTTCGGGAATGATGGTGAATCCCTCATTCTTGACCAGTCCGCAGGCCGCTTCCATGATGGCCCGGACCTGCATTTCGTAGATCTCCGGGAAGGTGACCCCCAGACGACATCCCCGATGCCCCAGCATGGGATTGAACTCCTTGAGGGCGCTCACCCGACCCTGAATCTCCTTGAGTTCCACCCCCATGGATGCGGCCACATCGGTCTGTTCCTTGACTTCGTGGGGCAGGAATTCATGCAACGGCGGATCCAGCAGCCGAATGGTCACCGGACGCCCCTTCATGACCCGGAAGATCTCCTCGAAGTCGGAACGCTGCATGGGCATGATCTTGTCGAGAGCGGCGCGGCGACCGGCTTCGTCTTGCGCCAGGATCATCTCCCGCACCGCCAGGATGCGATTGTCCTTGAAGAACATATGCTCGGTGCGACACAGCCCGATCCCCTCGGCGCCGAACCGGACCGCGTTTTCCGCGTCGGTGGGGGTGTCGGCATTGGCGCGCACTTTCATGTGACGGACCACATCGGCCATCTTCATGAATTGATCGAAATCCCCGGTCAATTGGGGTTCGATCATGGGGATGCGCCCCTGAAGCACCTGACCGGCGTCGCCGTCGATGGTGATCCAGTCACCCTTGCGCAACACCGTGCCCTTGACGGTACAGGTTTCGGCCTTCATGTCGATGTCCAGGTCGTGACAACCGGAGACACAGGGACGTCCCATGCCACGGGCGACCACGGCGGCGTGGGAAGTGGCGCCGCCACGGGCGGTGACGATGCCCTGAGCCGCGTGCATGCCGTGGATATCCTCGGGGCTGGTCTCTTCGCGGACCAGGATGACCTTGTGACCCTCGGAGACCCATTGCACCGCGTCTTCCGGGGTGAAGACCACCTCACCCACAGCGCCACCCGGGGAGGCGGGCACACCGGAAGCCAGCACGGTACGCTTGGCCTTGGGATCCAGGGTGGGATGGAGGAGTTGATTCAAATCTTCGGGCTTGACCCGCATGATGGCTTCCCGGGGGGTGATCAACCCTTCCTTGACCATATCCAGGGCGATGCGCAATGCGGCTTGGACCGTGCGCTTGCCGTTGCGGGTTTGCAGAAGCCACAATTTGCCCTTCTGGATGGTGAATTCCAGATCCTGCATGTCGCGGAAATGGCTTTCGAGTCTTTTGTAGAGGGTCACCAGCTCCTGATACAGCTCGGGCATGACCTCTTCCATGGCCAGATGGGGAGAGCGGGCGCGATTTTTGCCATCCAGGGTGATTTCCTGGGGGGTGCGAATGCCGGCGACCACATCCTCGCCCTGGGCATTGATGAGAAATTCGCCGAAAAAGCGATTGTCGCCGGTGGCCGGGTCCCGGGTGAAGGCCACGCCGGTGGCGCTGTCGGTACCCATGTTGCCGAAGACCATGGCCTGCACATTGACCGCCGTGCCCCAGTCGTCCGGGATGTTGTTGAGACGACGATAGGTGTTGGCGCGGTCGCAATTCCAGGAGTGGAACACGGCCCCGATGGCACCCCAAAGCTGTTCCAGGGGATCTTCCGGAAAGGGTTTGCCGGTGGCTTCCAGAACAATGACCTTGTACAACTCGGACAGATGGCGCCAATCCTCGGCGGTCATCTCCACGTCCTGCTGTTTGCCCAGACGTTTTTTCTCGTGGGTCAGGGTCTCTTCAAAGCGCTCGTGGGGCAGGTTGAGCACCACGTTGGAGTACATATGGATGAAACGGCGGTAACAGTCGTAGACGAACCGGGGATCGCCGGACTGGTTGAGCAGTCCTTGCAGGGTTTCGGCGTTGAGTCCCAGGTTGAGCACGGTATCCATCATGCCGGGCATGGAGACCCGGGAACCGGAACGGACCGACAGCAGCAAGGGATTCTTCGCATCGCCGAAGCGGTTGCCCATGGCCTTGCCGACCTTGCCCAAGGCCTTGTCCACCTGTTCCCGCAACTCTTCGGGATAGGCGCCATCGTGCTTGAAGAAATAGGTGCATATCTCGGTACTGATGGTGAACCCTGCCGGGACCGGAATGCCGATTCTGGACATTTCCGCCAGATTGGCTCCCTTGCCGCCCAGGATGGCCTTCATCGAGGCCTTGCCATCCGCGACTCCCTTTCCGAAGAAATAGATCCGTTTTTTCACTGTTGTAAGATCCCTTGCAGCTCGAATGGTCCCGTTTTATACCGAGGCGGCTACGCTCAAATACCGCAACGCAAAAAGTCTACTCTTCCACTCACAAAAAAGCAACCCATTTCCCGGACCGCCAACACACCGACAGCGGAGCGTGTCACAATACGGCACATTGACTGAAAATTAACGTATCGATGAAACCCCACCCGTTGATTTCATGCCCAAGGGCACCCACTGTTGGTCCACACCACGGCCATGAGACCTAAGATTTCCACAGACAAAGGATTCGATAATTTTCCAACATCCAAACCAAGAATCCATCCCGGAACAGCATTGGCCCGGCAATACAGACAATACCGGCAAGAATCGCACGCCCTTTATCAAACAATACCCGACCTGGATCCAAACCGATTTCACACCTTGGACGACACCATCCTCACGGCAACACCAACTCCCCGTTCGCTCCCAATGGAAACATCGGCGCCCAGGTGATTTCCCAGGGATGTCCGTCGGGGTCGGCGAAATAGGCGACCCGTCCGCCCCAATGGGTATCGACGGCGGGCTTGAGTTCGATGGCGCCGCAGGCCACCACCCGCAGCAGTTCCCGGTCCACGTCCTCTTTCAAGGCCACATTGATCCCCAACGTGATTCCCCCCGCCACCGGGGTGGTATGGCTCAAGCCGGCATCGGCCAGCAACGCTTCACGGGGATAAAGCGCCACCGCCATGGATCCGGTCTGGAAAAAACAGACCCCCTCGCAACTGGCCGCCGAGGCGCGCCAGCCCAGACTTTCATAAAAAGCCCGCGCCCGGGCCAGATCCCCCACACCCAGGGTCACCAGTGACAAACGTTGTTCCATGATCGATGGCTCCTCGTAATGAATGTGTCCGACACAACCCCCTGCAAGACCACCCCCCGTCACGGCCCTTCCGAACGGGCCAGACGGAATCCGATGGTGGCATGACGGTTTTCGGGAGTGCTCCAGCCCCGGTCGGCGGAGCGCAAATAGATGGCCTCGTCATACCAGGAACCGCCACGCAGCACACGCAGTCCGCTGGAGTCGTCCAGACACACAGGATTTTTCCGGCCCGGTTCCACCTCCCGGTAAACCGCCGGACAATACCAGTCCCGCACCCACTCCGAGACATTGCCATGCATGTCGAACAGCCCCCAGCCATTGGCGGGAAAGTGGCCCACCGGCGTGGTACTCTGCCGATACACCCCCTCCCCCTTGCGCAGGGCGTGACCCTTGAAATTGGCCTGTCTGGCAGGATCCAGCGTCGCCCCGAAGGCATAAAGAGTCTTGCTGCCGGCCCGGGCGGCGTACTCCCATTCCGCCTCGCTGGGCAGGCGGAAGGGTCCGTCTCCCAACCCGTCGAGCTTGCGGATGAAGGCCTGGGTCTCCTCCCAACTGACCCGTTCCACCGGATGGTGTTCGCTCAAGGCGAAATGGGCGGGATTGTTCCCCATCACCCGCAACCACTGCCCCTGGGTCACCTCGTGACGACCGAGCCAGAAACCGTTCAGACACACCTCGTGCTGCGGTCCCTCGTCCCCATCCCGCCCGGCCTCTCCCGCCGGACTGCCCATGCCAAAACACCCGGCAGGAATGTGGACAAAAGGAATCCCCGCGAACAGACGCTCTTCCACCGGATCCCCGGCCCACGCCAGGGAAACCAGACCCCATCCCAAAGCCACCAGCATCGCGCCAACCCGCCCCACGGCCTTGTCAACCGTGCTGTCGCAGATAATCCAGCAAGGCCCCCTCGGACATGGGCCGGGCGTAATAATAACCCTGCACCACATTGCAGCCGTGGACCTGCAAAAAATCGATCTGCTCGCGTTTTTCCACCCCTTCGGCGATCACGGTCAATCCCAGACTGTGGGCCAGACCGATCACGGCGCGGATGATCACCGCATCCTCCAGATCCTCGGCGCAGTTGCGCACGAACGATTGATCGATCTTCAAGGTGTCGATGGGAAAACGCTTCAAATATTTCAGCGAGGAGAAACCGGTGCCGAAGTCGTCGATGGAGAGCCGCACCCCTACCTCGGAGAAGGATTTGAGCTTGACCAGGGTTTCGACCGCATCCCCCATGGCGATGCTTTCGGTCAATTCCAGTTCCAGCCAGTGGGGTTCCAGACCGCTGGTGGCCAGGATTTCCGTAACCCGGGCGACAAAATCCGGCTGCTCGAACTGGATTCCGGAAAGATTGACCGCCACCCGAAACGGCTTGATCCCGGAAGCAAACCAGCCCATGGCCCGCTGACAGGCATCCGCCAGCGCCCAGTTGCCCATGGGAATGATCAAGCCGGTCTCTTCGGCCAACGGAATGAACTCCCCCGGAAAGACCATGCCGTAACCCGGTCGATTCCAGCGGATCAACGCCTCCACCCCGGCGAGTTTGCCGCTGGCCAGATGGATCTGAGGCTGAAAATACAACTCGAACTCCTGACGTTCCAGCGCCATGCGCAAACTGGTCTCCATGCGCATGCGGGACATGGCCCGGGTGTTCATCTCGTTGCGATAAAACTGAAAATTATTGCGTCCCCGCTCCTTGGCATGATACAGGGCGGCATCGACGTTTTTCATCAAGGTTTTGGCGTCCTCCCCGTCCAGAGGATGCACCCCGATGCCGATGCTCGCGCCGACGAAAAATTCCACATCATGGATCACGAAGGGGGTACGCATGGCCAGCAACATGGTTTCGGCCAACTGGGCCACGGATTGGGAATCTTCGGTCTTGGGCAGGATCACCGCGAACTCGTCTCCTCCCAGACGGCTCAGATTGCCCCGCCCCCCCAGATGCGTGGCCAGGCGACGGCTCACCTCCACGATCAGGGCATCCCCCACATCGTGGCCCATGGTCTCGTTGACCACCTTGAACCGATCCAGATCCAACAGCAGCACCCACACCATGGTGCCCAGATCCCGGGCCTCGTCCAGCACAAACACCAACCGTTCGTGAAACAGATGACGGTTGGGCAGGTTGGTCAAGGCGTCGTGACCGGTGACATACAGCAGATTCTCTTCGGACTCCCGCAGCGCGGTCAGGTCGGAAAACACCGCGATGAAGTTTTCCACGGATCCGCCGGGGGCGAAGACCGCCGAAATGTTGGCCCACTGGGGATAGATGGTGCCATCCTTGCGCCGGTTGTAAAACTCCCCCTGCCATTGACCATTGGCCAGGAGTTCATTCCACATCTTCTCGTAGAAATCCTGGGGATGGCGGCCCGACTTGAGCAGGCTCATCCGGCGTCCCACGGCTTCGTGATCGGCATAACCGGTGATGTGGGTGAAGGCGGGATTGACCGACTGGATCACCGCATGGGCATCGGTCACCACGATCCCCTCGCCGGTATTGTCGAACACCCGGGCCGCCAGGGAAAGTTTATGTCCGGCCTCGATGTTGGCCAGCAGATAGTGAACCCGGTTGCGCAAAATGGCCCAGTGGATCGGCTTGGTGATGAAGTCGGAGGCTCCGATTTCAAAGGCGCGATCCACGGATTCGTCGTCGTTGAGACCGGTGATCATCAGCACCGGCACATGACGGGCATCCGGTCGTTCCTTCAGACGCCGACAGGCCTCGAAGCCATCCATCACCGGCATCTTGGCGTCCATCAGCACCACGTCGGGCATTTCCCGGTCCAAGGCTTCAGTGACCTGGGCCCCATTGGCGAACGTGCGGGTCAAATAACCGTGACGCTCCAGAAACCGGCACAACATCAACCGGGTGACCGGATCGTCATCCACCACGAAAAAAAGCGCTTTTCTGACCAGATCCATCTCAACCCCCCAGGGGTTTGAACGGATCGGGCGGTACGGCTTGCAGTTCGATCAGCTCAGCGGAATGGGTGGCGTCGTCGTAGATCATCGCCGTAGCCCGTTGCCCGAAGCCATGCAGGGTTCCGGGATTGAGCACCAGGGTCTCTCCTTCCATCCGGTTCACCGGACGATGGGTGTGACCGGTGACCACCAACCGGTATCCCCCTCCCACAATCAGGGAATCCCGCAATCGGGCCACCGTGCCATGATACAAAGCGATGCGTCCCGCTCCCCCCGGAGCCCCCAATTCCAGAAACTCCCCTTCCAGGCGC
Organism: Magnetococcales bacterium; assembly: GCA_015231755.1. Taxonomy (NCBI): domain Bacteria; kingdom Pseudomonadati; phylum Pseudomonadota; class Magnetococcia; order Magnetococcales; species Magnetococcales bacterium. The sequence goes on from JADGAZ010000002.1 coordinate 25,988, forward strand.
CCACCGATGCGGGCAAACGCCCGGTGCAACCCGGCCCGTTCGCCATCGTTGTTGCCAAAAACCCCCCCCACCTCGAATCCGACCATGGTCAGAATCGTGGCCGGACAGACACAATCTCCGGCGTGCAAAATCTGCGTCACTCCCCGCTCCCGGAAACACGCCAAGGCGCGGGACATGTGTTCCAGATGGTCGTGAGAGTCGGAAATCAAACCAATTTTCATAACAAAATCCACCATGTATCCCGTGTGCCCACGCCTGCCCCGGCGCATCCATCCCGTGTGCCCGGCATGTTACAAGATCGCGACGCGCCCTGGCAACCAACCGCCTAGAACCCAGGCCATCTGCCGGATTCATCCACGCCCACCCGTCCCTCTCCATCCACCGGTCCCAGCACCCGCAGCAGATTGACCAGGCGCGGATCGGATGGATCTTTCAAAACCACCGTGCCCCGGACCCGATAGCGGCCATCCGGCTTGACGCCCGCCGTCAGACGCACCCCCCAGGGACCCGCCAGATCCTGCACCCGCAACAACATTCCCCGGGCTTCGTCCCGGCCCGCCTCGCCCCGCAGATCCCCCAACTCCACCCCCAAAGGCGCACCGACGAACACCCCACGGGCCTCCCCCCGACCCCGCAAGGCCACCACCCCCAGCCGGTCGGCCTGAAACGTCTCCAGCGTGGCGTTCACGGTACCCCGACTGCCGGGAGGAATCAGGGGCAGCACCCCTTTCAACGCCTCCACCGACAGGCTCACCCCCGCCTTTTCCACGAACACCGACGACATCCCATCCAGCCCGGCCCGTCCCCAGGCCCGCAGGCCGGAATCCTCCCGACCCACGACAAAATCGATCCCGCCCCGCCCCTGGACCAACAAACCCGGCAGGAAATGCCAGCTTCCCGGTCCAATGCGGGCCGATCCCCACTCCAGGGAGGCGAACTCCCCGGACCAGACCGTGCCGACAAGCCCGCTCAACCGCACCGGAGCCACCCAGGGGGCCACCCGCTCGAAGGCCCAACGGGCCGGCATCTGGATTGCCAAAAACAGCCCGTAACACACCACGCCGAACAGCGCCTGCCAACGCCAGAGGGTCATCGCTCCGCGCCACGGGGCGGCCCCGGTCGCTCCGGCCACGCCAACACCACCCGGGAACTCACCTGACCCGGACTCTCCTCCCGATCCAGGGTGATGTTTTCCGCCCTGGCCCCGTGCCGGGACTCCAGTTCACTCAGCCACCCCATCAACCCCTCGAACGTCACCTTCTCGAACCACAAACGCACCCGGCCCGACCCTTCCGGCTCCACCCGCCGCAACGCGCCACCCAAGCCCCGCTCCCGGGCGGTACGGTCCGCCAAAGCCAGCAGGGATTCTCCGCCACCCGCACCGCTGCCACCAGCCGCCGACGGTTGGGCCGTGACTCCCGCCGCCTTGAGCCGGGTCACCTCCTGGGCGGCATTTTTCATCCAGGCCAAAGTCGCGCTTTTTTCCTCCACCACCCGACGGCGTCCCTCCAGCCACTCCAGCCCCGGCTCGATCACCCACATTTCCACCAGCAACGCCGCCAGCACCACGCCTCCCCCCACCACCACGCGCCGCTCCCGGGAGGCCAGAGAGGAGAGTCCACGGGCCGGCCAGGTCAACCATCCAGGCCACCTCATGGGGATTCCACCTTGAGCCGGGCCGCGATCCCCTCGCCTTCACGACTGGCCGACTGGATCCCCACCGCCAGACCACTCCCTTCCATGCGCTGCTTCAAGACATCCAACCGTTGCAGATCCGGCAAACGCACCATCAACTCCAACTTCCCCTCGCCAAAACGGACCCCGTTCAAGACACTCTCCGGAATCTCCCGCAACGCCTTGCCGGAACGTCCAAACACCGACAAAAACCCTTTGTTGCCTTCGGTTCCCCGCCCTCCCCCCTTGAGACTTTCCAACTGCTGGGTCATCTGCACCTTGGGATTGACGATACGCTTGACCTCCGGAAAGCTCTCCCGGAACACCCCCTGAATGGCCCGATCCAGCTCATCGGCCCGCTGTTCGAGTCGGAAGGCTTGCAGACCCGCCTCACCGCCCCGCATCAACAACCAGATCAACAGCAGCACCAGGGTGGGACGCAATGCCCGCACCATCCCCCCCATCCGACCCGCACGGGCAAACCGCCCCTGGGCCAGATCGAGGCCACCGCCCGGTCGATCATGGGCGGCCAGCACGGTCAAAGGATCCCCGGCAAACCGATGCCACATCACCACGACTCCCAAGGCGGCCAATGACGCAGGGGGCTCTTGCCGCTCCGGATCCAACCACACCTCCAGCCGCTCCGGTGGCGGCACAACGCCATCCGACAACGCCAACCCCAAAGCCACCGCCAGATTGGCCGCATCCACCCCAAACCCGGCGCACGCCCCGGTGCGCACCCAGGCGATCTCCGGGGTGAGCAGCACGCTCCAGGCTCCAGGCTCCAGGGGCAGCAGCAATGGGGCCGGCAACACGGCTTCGGGTTCCAGGCCCGCTCCACGCACCGGTTCCAGCCACTCCTCCAGTTGCCGCAACGCCACCACGGCCACCGGCAAACCTCCGTCGGATTCCCGCTGGCCCAAGGCAAAATGTAACTGTTCCACCGGCGCGGACAGAGACTCTTCCAGCAGATAAGGCACCGCCTTGAGCAAATCCCGCTGCCCGGCCTTGGGAGGAACCACCCGGGTCAACAGCACCTCTTCTCCCGGCACCACCAGCACCACCCGCCGACCCGCCATGGTCGCCACCTGGGACAACGGATCCCGTCGCGCCACCCGCGCCCCGTCACCGGGAGCGGTCCAGATGACACGCCCCTCGCTGTCCGGCGGCAGACGCATGAGCCATCTTTCACCCATGTCGTTTCAGAACCACCCGGCCCAATGGATGCATCGCTCCATGTCAGGTTCCTTGCAATAATAAAGGGTACCACCCGATTTCCGGGCCATTCCGGCCAATCCGCCGGAAAAGAAAACACATTATCCAGCCAGGGTCCATTTGTCGAGTCCGGGAGAATTTTTCTGCCTGCATGGTGTATCGTCTGGATCGGATCTGGTGCATAATAAAAAAAAGAGGCTGTCGCAAACAGCCCGTCAACCCTCACGCACCCTAAGGAATTCTTGATGAAGCATCTCTCCCTTCTTGCCGGCTCCGCCCTGGCGCTCGGCTGTCTGTCGATCCCGGCGGCCATGGCCGGAGACGCCGCCGCCCCCCTGAAAACCAACAAGGAACGCTACAGCTACGCCGTGGGCCAACAGATCGGCACCCAGGTGCAACCCCTCACCGACAATCTGGACTCCCAGACCTTCATACGCGGTCTCAAAGACGTGCTGGAGAAAAAGCCCCCGGTGATGACCCCGGAACAAATGACCCAGGCCAGAACCGAATTCCGCGACGTGCTGCAAAAGGACATGGAACAAAAGAACATGCAATCCGCCGAAAAGAATCAAAAGAAGGGAACGGCATTCCTGGCGGAAAACGGCAAGAAGCCCGGCGTCACCACCACCGCCAGCGGTCTGCAATACGAAGTTCTGACCCCCGGTTCCGGCCCCAAACCCAAAGCCACGGATCAGGTCAAGGTCCACTACCACGGCACGCTTTTGGATGGCACGGTGTTCGACAGCTCGATTGTACGCAAAGAGCCGGTCACCTTCCCGCTGAACCGGGTGATCCCCGGCTGGACCGAAGGGGTACAGTTGATGCCCGTGGGCGGGAAATACCGTTTTGTCATTCCGTCCAAACTGGCCTATGGCCCCAAGGGCGCGCCCCCCAAGATCGAACCGGAATCCACCCTCATCTTTGAAGTGGAACTGCTGGAAATCGTAGGCGACAAGGCCCCGGAGAAAAAATAACCGGACTCAAAAAAACAGCGCCACGGGATCCGGTGACTTAAAAAAAGCACCGGATCCCGTCCGGATTGCGGTTTGGCGTGAAACGGTTTGCGTTTGCTCACCCCTTCGACATCACCGGCGTCCCCCCACCCCCCAAGGGCAGGCGACCATGGAGCAGATCCAGGAAGGAGTTCTTGCCCAACGGCGGGCTGAAGAAAAAGCCCTGCACCTCGTCTCCCCCCTGTTCCTTGAGAATCTGGATCTGCTGATCGCTTTCCACCCCTTCCACCACCACATGCAGGCCCAACTGCCGGGCCATGGAGAGAATCGCGGAGGTGAAGGCGGAATTGCGACCATCCGGGGTGAGATCCCGCACAAAGGAGCGGTCAATCTTGATTACCTGAATCGGCAGGCGCTTCAGCAAGGCCAGGGATGAAAAGCCGGTGCCGAAGTCGTCCATGGCGATGGAAATGCCCAGATCACGCAATTGATTCAAAGTGTTGGAGGCCTGTTCCGGATTGCCCACCATCATGCTTTCGGTGATTTCCAGTTCCAGATTGCCCGCCGGAAAGCCGGTTTCGTTCAAGGTTTCTTCGACCATCTGCACCAGCCTCTCCCCATCCCGGAACTGCAACGCCGACAGATTCACCGCCAATTTCAAATTGGGGAATCCCTCCGCGATCCAGCAGACCGCATCGCTGCACGCGGTACGCAGCACCCAGGCTCCCACCCGGGTGATCAAACCGCTGCCTTCGGCCAGAGGAATGAACTGCTTGGGAAACAACACCCCCTCCCGGGGATGATCCCAACGCACCAAAGCCTCCATGCCGGTCAGACTGCCGGTGGTCAGACGGATCTTGGGTTGATAATCAACAAAGAATTCATCATTCTGAAAAGCCAGTCGCATCTCCCCTTCCAGGGTCATGCGGTGATGGGCCTGACGATCAATCTCCTCGGAAAAAAAACGGTAGGCATTGCGTCCCGACTTCTTGGCCAGATACATGGCGGAATCGGCGTTGCGGGACAGGTCATGGGGCGTGGCCCCGTCCGAAGGAAAGATGCCGATCCCCACGCTGCCGGAAATGGCGACCTGCTGACCTTTGAGGGTGAAGGGGGTGGAGAGCTGTTCGAGAATTTTGCGGGCCACCAGTTCGGCCATGGATTCGTGCAGAATGTCGGACAGGATGATGGTGAACTCGTCCCCCCCCAACCGGGCCACGGTATCGGACTTGCGCACGACCCCTTTGAGACGTTTGGCCACTTCCACCAGCAAGGTATCCCCCGCGTCGTGACCCAGGGTGTCGTTGACCCACTTGAAACGGTCCAGATCCACAAAAAGCAACGCGAAATTCCGCTCCCGCCGCTCTCCCATCAGCACCGCCTGTTGCAGACGATCCTGGAAAAGCTTACGGTTGGGCAGACCGGTCAGGGCGTCGAACTCCGCCTGTTCCCGCAGTTGGGTTTCCAGGCGTTTGCGTTGATGGATCTCTTCTTGAAGCTGTGCATTGGTCTTTTCCAAGGCGTCCCGCTGCCGCTTGAGGGACAAATGGGCCGCCACACGGGCGCGCACCGCGGCCGGGTTGACCGGCTTGGTGAGAAAATCCACGGCTCCAGCTTCAAATCCTTGGGTTTCGGCTTCGATGTCGTTCATCGCCGTGACTAAAATCACCGGAATGCCCCGGGTGGCATCCTGATCACGCAACCACGAACAGACGGCATAACCGTCGATTTCGGGCATCATTACATCCAGCAAAACCAGATCCGGCAAATTGACCAGGGCACTGTCCATGGCTTCACGACCACCGGTGGCAAACAACACCCGATAATCCCGTACCAATATATTGCCCAATAAACGAATATTATCCGGGGAATCGTCCACAACCAGAACAGTAGGCATGGATCCGGTCATCTCCATGGCGAAACTCCTTTTCTTTCAGATATCCAACTGCTGAATCAACGCATCGAGCCTCTTGCGGGCCTCCTGAATCTCCAACCGGTCAAGATGGACCTGCAACTGAGCCAGACTCTCTGCGAATTCGGGAAATACAGCCAGTTCTTGCCGCATCAACTCAAATTGTACGTCACATCGTATATCCCGCTTTTCCAACAACATGCCCAATTCCCGCGCCAATTGCAACAAGTTTCTTTTATCAATCAATCGTACTGATTCTTCTTCACCGCAGGCATCATCCGGCTGCATGACGATCGCGGATCCGGCTTCCAACAAGACCCGCTCCAGGGCAACGCCCAAGGCCGGCATCAGGATGGCAAGCAGACCGGATTCACCGCCGGGTTTCAAGGCGAGCTCCAGGCTGCCCGCCAACCCCGCCAACTCCCCGGCATCGATGTTGGCCGCCGCCCCCTTGAGCTTGTGGGCATACTGCATGGCCTGCTCCGCATTCCCTGCGTCCAAAAATCCTTGCAGGGTCGCCATCCCGTGGGCGAACTCCCCCAGGAAATGGACCAGCAAACGGCTATGCAACACCACATCCCCCTCGCACCGGGCCAGCCCGTTCTCCTGGTCGATGGCCGGCCTGGATGATCCGGACGCTTCGGTCCCGACCTCCACCACCGATGCCACCGTTTCATCCGGAATGGCAGGGGAAACGGTACAGGCATCACTACCCCACTGAATCATCTTGGACAACAGCAGACCCACCTCGATGGGTTTGGCCAAATGATCCCGCATGCCGGCGGACAAACAGGCTTCCACATCCCGCACCATCACACTGGCGCTCATGGCCACGACGGGTGGGGAGCCGGGATGGGCGGAAAGCCGACGGGTGGCCTCCAGGCCATCCATGACCGGCATCTGCACATCCATCAACACCACCTGGAAATGGCCTGTCGGAGCCGCCAGCACCGCGTCCAGGGCCTGTTGGCCGTTGCAGGCCGCCACCACCACCATACCGCGTCTTTCCAGGATCTCTTGGACCAGCATCACATTGTCTTCCAGGTCGTCCACCACCAAGACCCGTTTGCCGCGCAACCCCTCCACCCCCGACGGATCAAGCAGACGAGAGCCGACCAAGGCCCGCACCACCGCCTTGCCGAACCGCTCCATGATGGCGTCGAACAGAGCGGAAGGGATCACCGGCTTGTGGACAAAACTGCGAATGCCCAATGCCCCCACCGCGCCCATGACCATCTCCCGCTCGAACGCCGACACCATGATGATCGCCGGGGTTGCCGCGATGACCTCATCCGCGAGAATGCGCCGTGCGGTTTCGACCCCATCCATCCGGGGCATGGCCCAGTCCAGCAGAACCAGCTCCACCGGCCCCTCCTCTCGGGCCGCCTGACGCAACACCCGGATGGCCTCCTCTCCCGACTCCACCGCCTCGCTGACAAAATCCAGGGTGGTCAACAGACCACACAGAATCTCCCGGGAGACCCGGTTGTCATCCACCACCAGCACCCGTCGTCCCCGCAGATCCCCGGGCAACACAAACCGCTTCGCCCCGACGTGGCCCAACGCGAAACGGGCGGTAAACGAGAAGCGACTCCCTTTGTTCGGGGTACTCTGAATGGAAAACACACCCCCCATCATCTCCACCAGATTGCGGCAGATGGCCAAGCCCAGACCCGTGCCACCGTATCTGCGGGTGGTGGAAGTGTCGGCCTGCTGAAACGGTTGCAACAGTCGCTCCGTCTGGGTCGGGTCAAAACCGATGCCGCTGTCTTGCACGGAGAATTCCAGATCCACCCATTGGGGGTCCGAGGCGAGCCGTTCCACCGCCAACACCACCTCCCCCTGCTGGGTGAACTTGACGGCGTTGTCGCACAGATTGCCCAGCACCTGCCCCAGACGCACCGCATCTCCCTTGAGATTCCGGGGCACATCCACCGGCACCGAAACCAGCACCTCGATGCCGGTTTTCAGGCGGGCCTTGGCGAGCATGCCATCCGTGACCCGTTCCAGCACCTGACACAGATCGAACGGATTGAGCTCCAACTCCAGCTTGCCCGCATCGATCTTGGAAAAATCCAGAATGTCGTTGATGATGCGCAACAACGCATCCGAAGCCGAACGGATTTTCTCCAGATAACCCTGCTGCTTGGCGTTCAGTTCGGTCTGCAAGGCCAGATAGCTCATGCCGATGATGGCATTCATGGGGGTTCGAATTTCGTGGCTCATGTTGGCCAGAAACTCCCCCTTGGCCCGGTTGGCCAGACGGGCCTGCTCTTCGCTGCGTCGCAGTTCGTCTTCCATCAATTTCCGGTCGGTATTGTCCCGGGAGACCACCACGATCCCTTCCACCACCCCATCCCGCCGCAAATGGGGAAAATAGGAGACATCCATCCAGCGACGCCCCACCGCCGAAAATTCAAACCACGCCTGAAAATTGATGGATTCCCCTTTCAGACAGCGTTCCAGATTGCCGCGAATGCGCCCAAAGGTCTCATCCCCCAACAGTTCCCGCACCGAATGGCCCACAATGTCCTGGCGTCGCAATCCATGACTGGTCAAATAGCTGTTGTTGACCGCGCGATACACATAATCCTGCCCCAAAAAGGCCATGTGATCCCGGGAAGCGGCCACAATGGCGGCAAACTGCCGCAAGGTCTCCTCCACATGACGGCGTTCGGTCTGATCCAGCAGGATCAACCGATGTTCCACGATCCGGCCCGACTCGTCGACCTTGGGGGAGACCGACAGACTGGCCCACAGAATGCCCCCGTCACAACGCTTCAGGCATACCTCCCGATCCCGCTCGCTGGGACCCGACAACAAAAACGCCACCGCAGGATCCGCCGCCAACTCCGCAAAATTCACGCCTTCCGGCCCGGAAAAGTCATACCCGAACATCTCCGCAGCAGCCCGGTTGCCCCGCAGAATCCGTCCATTGCCCGCGTCCACGGACAAAAAGGCCACCGGCGCGTTTTCGTACAGATCCCGCATCAGCAGTTCCGACTCCCGCAGGGTCGCCTCGGCCCGCATCCGGTCGCCGATATCCCGCACGATGGCCAGATTGTACTCCCGCTCCTCGAACTCCATGTAGTTGGCGCTGATCTCCACCGGCAGCCCATCCCCGGATTTGCGTTTGATTTCGGTCTCAAACACCAGGGTGCGTCGTGCTTTCAGCTCGCGCCAATGCAGGGGCCACAGATGACTGGGATGCTCCGGATTCAGATCCGAGGCGGTCATGACCATCAATTCTTCCTGGGTAAAACCCAACCGGTCCAGCACCGATTGATTGACCCGCAGAAAATGACCATCGGGATGAATCCAGAACACCATGTCGCTGGTGTTTTCCAGGGAAGCCTGGGCCAGACGGGCCTGACCTTCGGCGCGTCTTTTTTCCGTCAGATCGTTGTAAACCGCCACCACCTCGCCGGAATCCAAACGATAGACGAAATTTTCCATCCAACCCCGATGGTATTCATCCTGATAATAGCTCACCGGGTGGTAGACCGATTCCCCGCTCCGGTACACCCGTTGAAAGACCTCAAACAGTCCGAACTCCCGCACCCCGGGAAAAACCTCGGTGGCCCGTCTGCCGATCACCCGCAAGGGGTCGGCGTTGCTGATGCGCACGCCGGCCTGATTCATCTCCTTGACGATGAAGTCCTCCCCGTCGTCGATCGCCTCGTAAACCGCCACCCCGCTGGTCATGGTGTTGAACAAGGCCCGATAGCGACGCTCGTTGATTTGCAGCGCCCGTTCCAGATGACGCTGCTCCTCTTGTTCCCGAAGATGACGCATCCCCTCGGCCATCTGACCGGCCAGTTCGCTCAGGAGTTCGGTTTCGGTATCGTCGAAGGCATCGGGGTGGGCGGCGTAAAGATTGAGGGCGCCGATGGTCACCCCATGGATTTTCAAAGGCAAGGCGATGCTGGCATGAAATCCCTGCTGAATCGCCCGCTCACGCCAGGGGGTACAGCACTTCTCCTGACAGAGGTCGCGGGTGACGCTGGGACGACCGGTACGGATGGCGGTTCCGGTGGGACCATCCCCCAACGGACACGGAGACCAGGAGAGGCCCGCCTCCCGGGGATAACCGGGGTCGCATCCATGGCTGGCCACGGGTCTGACCTGGTGTTGGGGATCGGTTTCCGCCAGTCCCACCCAGGCGAAACGATAACCGGTCTCTTCCACCAGCACCCGGCAAAGCTGTGCGAGGGCCGTGGCCTCTTCGGAGGCGACGGTGAGAATCTCGGAAAAACGCAAACGGCTTCTCAGGGCACGGTTGATCTGCGCCAGCCGTTTTTCGCTGGCGCGCCGACGGGTGATGTCTTCCTGCACACCGATATAGTGGAGGATGCCGCCCTTGGCATCAAACACCCGCCCCACCGCCACCGAAGACCAGTAAGGCTCCCCGGACTTCTTGCGGCTGACCAACTCCCCACGCCAGGGCAGATCCGGAAACAACGTGCGGGCATTGGGTCCAGGCAGGATGGCGTCTTGCATGCCGAAGCGTGTCAGGCCGTCGGGTTGACCGATCAACTCCTCCCGGGCATAACCGGTCAGTTCGACAAAACGGGCATTGACATACTCGATGACGCCGCCCGCATCGGTGATGATCACCGCGGCCGGTCCTTGTTCCACGGCCACAAAAAGCTTCTGCATCTCGATGGTCTGGCACTCCAGCGAGGCCATGGTGCGTTTGGCGATGATCAGGATCACCGCCACGCTCCAGATGGCAAACAAAGAGTAGAGCCGGTTGAGTACCACCAGCCACACTGGCGCCACCCCCACTGGCGAAAGCAGATATCCCAATCCCACCAACACCGAGGTAAACAATGCCATGGTGATGATGGTCTCCCGTCCTCCCCGCATCCACCATCCCAGCAAAATCACCCCCAGATACAGCACCCCATCGGCGGAACCAACCGGCAGGATGTAATCCACCACGAAGATAATCCCGCTCAGCAACGCGGCCAGCCCAGGCAAAGCCAACCGTTGCCACCTGCTGGCGGAAAAAACCATATCCGGACTGTGCGTCGTCATCGTTCCCATCCCATACCCCTGAAGGAGCGAACCGCTGGAAAGCCGAACCCATACAATAGAAAAAATATTGCGAAACAAAATTATCTTTCTGACATTTTTTTGTTGATTTTGCACTGCGGCATGAATTAGGATAGATCCCAACGATAACGACCTGATATCAATCCAAGGAGATCACTCCATGAGACTCGTACTCACCAACGGCAACATCATCGACCCGGAAAGCTGGTCCCTGCTCAAAAAAATCCGTTCCGCCACCCGGACCCCGGCGATCCCCTTCAAGGCCCGCCTCCTCGGTCTGCTCTCCGAACTGGTGACGGCTCCGACCGCTCCCCAAACCGAGGCCGCCCCGGTTTCCCTGCGCCTCGCTCCGCCGCCCGTCACCCTGACCACCCGGTTCATCTTCTGGATGGAAAAGGCTTTGATGGGTGCGTTGCTTGCCCTGTGGTCCCTGGCCATCTGGGTGATGTTCGACGGTTTGCGCCTGCTGTTCTTCTGATCGCCACGCCTCAAAAATCCCGCTTCACCCCTCCCCAGCCCCGCTGCCGATCCCGGCACGCGGGTGACCGCCAAAGGATTATCACAATTCACTGATATTGCCAATCCACGAAAATTCCGCCACAATGACCGGATGCGTCTGTTCTCCTTACCACGTCCCGATCTGACACAAAGGAAAATTCAATGGACAAAAAATATGTCGCGGCCGCCCTGGGGATGCTGCTCTTCACCATGACCGGTTCCATTCAGGCTGCCGAACCCCCGGAACAAAAACCCTTCTCCAAAACAGAGTTGGATCGTTTTCTGGCGGACTATCCCGGATTCACCGAGTGGCTCAGCAAACAGCACGCGATGTCGCCCATGTCCCGGAACAATCCCTGGGTGATGTCCGGCCTGCGTTTCAATCCGGCGTTCAGCGCCCAACTGACCGAAAAAGGATGGAATCCGGATCGTTTCTTTTATTTGCTCAATCATGTCAACACGGGTCTGATGTTGACTTCGGCGGAAAAAGATCAGGCGGAAGCCCAGGCGCGTATGGCCCGTGAACAAAAAGAGTTTGAAGAGCGTACCGCCCAGAATCAACAGAATTTACAGCAGGAGATGAACGCGGGCCAGGCACGCCTGGAGGCCCAAATGAACGCGCAGAAAGAACAAATCCGCACCAATCCCCACATTCCCCCCCACGAGAAACAACGCATCCTGGACCAGATGAGCCGCCACGCCACCGGGGCCAATCCGCCCCTCCTGGATGCCAAGGCCCAGGCGGAAGCGGCCCAAAAGCAGCAGGCCAACTGGATCACCGCCCAGGAGCAGGCCATTCGCACCAACCCCTACATGCCCCCCATGCAGCGTCAGCAGGCTCTGGCGCAACTGCAACAGACCCGCCAGTCCATGCAACAACAGCAACAACAACAGGCCGCCGCCATCGCCAAACCCCTGAACCCCGCCGCCACCCAGGCCGAAATGATGGCGACGCACCAGAAATGGTTTGAAAATCAAAAACAGGCCCTGAACAACAATCCCGCCATTCCCGCAGACCAGAAAAAACGCCAACTGGAGCAGCTCCAGGAGTCGGAAAAGCACTTCAAGGCCTCCCTCCAACAGGCCAAAACCCCGACGCCCCTCCTGCCACCGGAAGAAAAAACGTTGATCGAAGCCAATCAGCAACGTCTGTCGGAACTGTTTTCCAGCAAATAGATAAGCTAACCGGCAAGCGGTTCGCGTCACCAACGTGGCGCGAACCGCAGACTGTGCGGTCCGCGGTCACCCGTCGGTCTGCTGGTTCAAAAAGGCGTCGAGAGCCTTGCGTACCGGCGCGAAATTCAACCGTACCTGATTCAACGCCTGACCGGCCTCGTTCCAGTTCTGCGCCTTGATGAACTCGTGCAACTGCCGGGTATGGGGCTGCAACTGGGGGAAAATGGTATTGGCCATGCTGCCCTTGAGCACATGGGCCGTGGCCCGGGCAGTCTCGTACTCCCCGAGGCGCAGGTCCCGTTCCAGACTCTCCAGCAACTCCGGAATCTGATTGACCAGCAATCCCGCCACATCGCGGAAATCCTCCTCCGGCAGACCAATGGAATCCATGGCGCCCAACAGGATCTCCAGATCGGTTTTTTCCGTCACCACCACCGGACCCGCCGGCAGAGCGGTCGCCGACGCCACCACCGGGGTCACCACCACCGGCGTCAGATAACGTTCCAACACCCCCTTCAACTCTCCCAGGGTGACCGGCTTGGAAAGAAAATCGTTCATCCCCACCACCTCCCCCCGCAAACGACTGCCGGAGGTGACATTGGCGGTGAAGGCCACAATCGGTACCGGGTTCAACTCCCGTTCCCGTTCCCATTGTCGAATCAGACGGCTCGCCTCATAACCGTCCATGCCGGGCATCTGACAATCCATCAGCACCAGATCGAAATCCTGCTCGATGAACCGTTCCACCCCCTCCCGACCATCCCTGGCCCCCACCACCCGCGCCGCCTCGCACCCCAACCGCACCAGCATGCCACGGGCCACGGTCAGATTGGCGGGATGATCATCCACCACCAAGACCCGGGCATCGTAACGATCCGGATCCGGCTCCCGCCGCACCGGGAAGGGCACGCCACACACCTGACCCTCCTGGGTGCTGGACAGCCATTCGATGGCCGAACGCAACCGTTCGGCGTTCACCGGTTTTTTCAGACAGATGGCCACCCCCGGCAATTCGCTGGCGTGATCCCATCCCTGATCCAGCAGATCGGTCAACAGAATGAATTTCCAGGAGGATTCCACATCCCGCAAGGCGCGACAGGCGATCCGGCAATCCTGACCCGGCTTCTGGTTCAACAACACCAGATCATACGGATGCCCATCCCCCTTGGAACGACGCAACACCTCCAACGCGGTTTCGACCTCGGCCACGAAATCCAACCGGGAACCGAACAATGCAAACACATCCTCCAGAAACAGCCGCTGCAAACCGTCGATCTCCACGCCCAACACACGCAGATTCCGGAACACCCCCCGCCCCAGATCCTCCTCCACCGCCTCCGGCTGACGATTGAGACGAATGGTGAAATGAAACACACTCCCCGACGGGGCGTAGGGATTCTCATCCACCCCGATCTCCCCCCCCATCCGCTCCACCAACTGCCGACTGATGGCCAATCCCAATCCGGTGCCCGGAATCAGACTCTGATGCCCTTCGGCCCGGGCGAACAGATCGAAAATCCGTTCCCGCTCCTCCTCCGGCACTCCCGGTCCCGTATCCCGCACCTCGAACAGATACTCGGTCTGTCCGCCTTCCGCCGGACCGATCGGTCCCCCATGCAGTTCCACACTGCCCCGCTCCGGGGTGAACTTGATGGCGTTGCCCAATAAATTGGTGAAAATCTGTCGCAATCGGTTCACATCCCCCCGCACCGCCGTATGCATGCCGTGGGGGAAAAAGGGCGTCAACTCGATCTCCTTGGTATGGGCCAGGGTGGCCAGGGTCAGGGCGGATTCGTCCACCAACGCCCGCAAGTCAAAATCCACCTCGTCCAAAACCAGCCGATCCGCCTCCATCTTGGAGTAGTCCAGCACATTGTCGATCAACGCCAGCAAGGTCTTGCCCGATCCGTAGGCCAGCCGGACCTGCTCCTTGCGGTCATGATCCAACGACGCCTCCCGCAACAGCTCCAACATGCCCAGCACCACATTCATGGGGGTACGGATCTCATGGCTCATGATCGCCAGAAATTCACTCTTGGCATGGCTCTCCACCAAGGCCCGATCCCGCTCCGCCACCAGTTCCGCCGTGCGCTGCGCCACCTGTTCTTCCAGCAGGCCCGCCAACTCCTCCCGATCCTGACGCGCCCGATCCAGCCCGGCTGCCAGTTCCGCCACCGGTGCCGATCCCAAACGGTGTCCCATCCACCATCCCGCCCCCGCCGCCAGCAGGGCCAAACCCCATGGCCAACCGCCCGCCACTCCGGCGACGATCACCCCCACCCCGACTCCCGACCACCGCGCCATGCGCCCGAATGACCCTGTCATGCCCACTTGCCAGCACTCCCAGACACACAGAACACGCCCTTCATGCCATGCATCGACATACCCGGGTCACATGAAATACCGCTCATCAAATTTCACCACCTCTTCCAGAATCTCCACGCTGGCAGTCGTCAGTTCCTCCGGCTCCCTGGCCCGTTCCAAAATCCGCAGCAACCGCAACATGGACATCCAGGACTCCAGATGGGCATGATCGATCTGCGCCGCCACCACCGACAACGATTGCATGGCCAACAGGGTATCCCGGGCAATCTGTTGCAACGCCGCCGCATGCTCCCGGGTCAGACCTCGGGCGCGCAGGGTCTCGATTCCCATCCGCACCACATCCGGCGACGGCAACATCCCGCCCCTGTCCCGCGCAGACAACGGAGCCTCCGGCAAACAACCGTCCACAAAAGGAGCCAAAAAACTGCGCAAGGTGAACTTCCAGGCCCGTCGGGTATCCACCGTGGCACGCTTTTCATAAAAGGCGAACAGCACCACCAGAAAACCACCCTGCATGCAAAAACCGATCAACTGGGGCAACAAGGTCCGGGTGACACTGGTTTCGGAATAAAGCCACAAGGTCAAAAAGGGAGCCGCCGCGAAAAATACCACCAGAAAAAACAAATAAAACAGAAAAAACCCCTTCAACCAGGAAATTTTTTCTCCCACAATCGGAACGCGCATGTCTGCCCTCGTCACCCAGAGAAAGATTCGTTAAACCATTATCCCATAGTGCCAAACTTGCACCCGTTTGACCATCGAAATCCATCCGTCAGGATCACGAATCCAGCCGGGAGGTGTCCAGCAACACCACCTGAACCCGATCTCCCAGGAGAATCACCACCCCCTCGCGAATCAGGTGTTCGGCCTCCAGATAACGAAATCCGTAGATGCGCCGCAGCCGCCAACGCCCCTGTTCATCCCGTTGCAGCCCCGTGGACTTGATCGACACGGTATCATCCAGCCACCGCACCTCATTGGCCACACAGGCGTACCGGGCCTCATCCAGCGCCAACTCCCTGGCCCGCATGGACGCATGCCACGCCCATGCCAACCCCGCCAGGATCCAAAAGGCCAAGGTTTCCACTTAAAGAACCTGACGCCAACAGGCATTCCACACCACAAGACGCAGATTCTCAGGCAAGTTCACCAACAAAAACTGCCAGAACTCCTCGCCAAGGTGCCAGCCCAAACGAGAATAGGGTCGATGAGGTTCTCGGGCGTTCCGAACGCTTGTCAATACAGAGTCAAGCTCTTCACACAGAATTCGCTCACACTCTTCGTCGGATTGTTCCGGATGTTGCTCATTCCTCCTGAACCACCTGACCAAACTGTCCCGCAAACGTCTGCGGAACCGATCAACCACCTTTTTGCGTTCAATCGTCAATTCTTCCCGATCCAATCCGCACACCCGAATGGTCTCTTCACCTCTCACGCTGCCGGCCCTGGCCCGGATGGTGCCATCCGGGTGAAAAGTCAAATGCTCTGCCGGCTCGTCCCATTCCGGATGCAGCAGCAATGCCCGTTCCGCCAGAAAATCCACCGAACCGGCGCTCCACGCCTTGAAATCCGCCTGCGGTTGTACCACCCGCTCCCCTTGAACAGGAAAGCGATCCGATTTCTTTCGATTGCATCGTTCGCAACTCAGCACCAGATTGCTCCATTCATAGGCCAACCAGTAATAAATCGCATGGGGACGATAGTGGTCCACCCGTGGCGAGGATCCAGGCTCGATCTTGGTTTCGCAATAGGCACACTTGCCGTAATAAAGCTCTCGAAGCGCCGTCAATACGCTATCATGGCGATAAAGATGATCGGAGACACGATGATTCTCACCCTCTCTCAACAAACGATCCCGTGTGGAACGAGCATTGGCGGAGGTCAGACCAGCCGGCACATCCGAATTCTTCTCAACCCGAATCATGGGGAATCCTGGGGGCAACCACTCAAACGGGCCAGGAGGGCCGCCTGCTCATGAGCGAAACGGTCCAGCAATCGCTTCTGCTCCCGCTGCCGTTCGATCTCGGCAAAAGAGTCCTCAGTCTCCAAAAGATCCATAGATTCCAAAGACGGATTCAGGATAACATCCAAATCAAACAAGGGTGAGGTCAACAAGGCATTGGGAAGGAGCCTGGTCACATCGATATCCAACCGCTCCACCCGCGTGCCATGTTCCGCGTCGCGGATGACCCGCAAAAAAACCGATCCTGCCGGCGCGCCCATGAATGGCAAAACGCTATGAGTGGTAGCGATGAACTGTACGCCAGGAAACACCTCGGAAAGCTTGCGTGGAAACTGCCTCTGCCACTTGGGGTGGAGATGGGCCTCCAGTTCGTCGATCAACACAATACCAACATAGTCCTTTGGATCCTCCACCCCGGGCTGACCGTCCGCAAAACGAATCAACAGATCCCCGATCATGGCCAGGATGCTCTTGTGACCCGCCGACAGGTGATGGGCTGGAACCGGCACTCCCTTTTCAAGATAAGACACCTTGCTGCCATCCAGTTCAATTCTGTCCACGTTGGGCATCAACGCAGCAAGCAAATCCATACGCCGCCGATTGCGCGCCTGCAATACTGGATCACCCCTCGCATCCAACTCCAAATCCTTGAGCCACCGCTCCACGTTGTAAAGTGGTCCACCCTGATTCAGAAGATTGTCAATCTGCATCGTCTTCTTACGTTCTGCCGACATCTCACCTTGGATGCTGAGACGTGATGCACCGTAACCAAAAATCTGATCAGAGCAAGACACATCTCTATCATGAGACACAAGACAATCAAGATTATCATTGTCAATATCTAAAGACCTGCCACTATAATTATTTCTGTCCGCTCCGAATTGGCACGACAATATGCGCCCCAGGCTTGTTTGAATCTTTACATTTACCAAAAATTGAGAATTTGTTTTCTCATGCCAAGAAAAATTCCAATTCGTATTATACATGGCAATCGCCAACGCCTGCAACAATGATGTCTTGCCATCCCCATTCTCGCCAGTCATCATAATCCAGGGCGCATTCTGCGGAAGATCCCTGATTACAGTATGCTGCACGCACTGGAAATTGGTGATCTCAAACTCTTTGAGTGAAAGCGGCAGATTGCGGTTTCCTTGATCATTCACGCCACGCACTCCTTGACTATTGCCCCGGATCCGTCCATTGACGACCGGACATGCGAAAAAATTTCTCCAACCCTCAAACTTCGCGTATCATAGCCGATTCACGTCCCTTTCAGAAAAGGTTTCCAAAAAAGAATATGGCTTTGATCGGCACACACCATGTGAAGGTATCGTTCGGTGGTCCTCCGGTTCTGGAGGACGCGGCGTTCTTCATGGACAAAGGAGAGCGGGTCTGTCTGGTGGGTCGCAACGGGTCGGGGAAATCCACCCTGTTGCGTCTGCTGACCGGCACCGTGCAACCCGACGAAGGCGAGGTGGTGCGCTCCAAGGGGATCACCGTCGCCAGCCTGGATCAGGAGGTGCCGGGCCTGATCGCCGGAACCGTCCGGGAGGTGGCCACCCCGGATCCATCCCTGGTCCACGATGTCGACAGTCCCCGATTGGCCGCGAGCCTCGAAGAGATTCTGGCCCAGTTGGGCTTGCAGGCGGATCAGCCGTTCGCGGAGCTTTCCGGGGGACTCAAGCGTCGGGTGTTGCTGGCCCGCGCCCTCGCGGCCCAGGCGGACGTGCTGCTGCTGGACGAACCCACCAACCATCTGGACATGGCCACCATCGAACAGTTGGAAGGAATCCTCAAAGCCTATCGGGGGGCACTGCTGTTCATCACCCATGACCGCATGTTCGTGGATCGTCTGGCCACCCGCATCCTGGAACTGGACCGGGGCCGCCTCACCGACTGGCCGGGCAGCTATCAAATCTATCAACAACGCAAAGAGGCGGCCCTGGAGTCGGAAGCCACCAGCAACGCCCTGTTCGACAAACGGCTGGCCCAGGAGGAGGTGTGGATCCGTCAAGGAATCAAGGCGCGCCGCACCCGCAACGAAGGCCGGGTACGCTCCCTGGAAAAGATGCGCGCCGAACGCCGTGCCCGACGGGAACTGGAAGGCCGGGTACGCATGCGCGCCGAATTGGCGGAGCGCTCCGGCAAACTGGTGGTCGTGGCCGAAGAGGTGAGCTACGCCTATGATGAAATCTTCTACATTCAGCGTCTGTCCACCGTGGTGCAGCGGGGAGACAAGATCGGCATCATCGGCCCCAACGGCTGCGGCAAAACCACGCTGCTGAATCTGTTGTTGGGTCGGCTGACTCCCACTTCCGGCAACATTCACCTGGGTACCAACCTGGAGGTGGCCTATTTCGACCAGTTGAGAGCCGGACTCGAAGAGGAGAAAACCGTGGCCGACAACGTGGCCAATGGGCGGGAGATGGTGAGCTTCGGGGGACAGAATCGCCACATCATCAGCTATCTGCAAGACTTTCTCTTTCCGCCGGCCCGGGCGCGTTCTCCGGTCAAGATCCTGTCGGGCGGGGAGCGCAACCGGTTGCTGCTGGCCAAGCTTTTCCTGAATCCCGCCAACATCCTGGTCATGGACGAACCCACCAACGATCTGGACTCCGACACCCTGGATCTGCTGGAAGAGCTGCTGGCCCAATACACCGGCACGTTGCTTTTAGTGAGCCACGACCGGGCGTTTCTCAACAATGTGGTGACCAGTTGTCTGGTCTTCGAGGGAGAACGGGGAGAGATTCGCGAATACGCCGGCGGCTACGACGACTGGCTGTCCCAACGCCCGCCCCCACCCGCGCCGCTGGTGGAAGCCCGCACCGCCATCAAAAAATCCACCCCCAAGCCACCCCCTCCACCCAAAAAACCGGCGGGACTCTCCTTCAAGGAGCGGCGGGAACTGGAACAACTCCCGGCCCGCATCGAATCCCTGGAGTCCGAACAACGCCAACTCCACGCAACCATGGCCGACCCCACCTACTACCGCCACCCCCCGGAACGCCTGACAGCCGATCAGGCGCGCCTGGGGGAGGTGGAAAAGGCGTTGGAGGAGGCGTACCGGAGGTGGGAGGTGTTGGAGGGGGGACAAGGAAAAGCCTGAATGGAATCACCTCCGAAGCCCAGACAACACCTCCAAGCCATGGCTTATTTCAATGCCCAGCAGTTTCAGACTTCTCAGACGCTGGAGACCCGAATTTGTCATTAAAGATTTTCCTTATTTTCTCTGTGCACTCTACATAGTTAGAAGCATTAACAGAGCTAAGATCCAAGTAATGGCCATTCCTGCTCTCAGAACCAAGATTTGCCGCAAGCTGATCATAAATTTCTTTAAATTTCTCCACAATAATTCGTTCCCTAATATGCAGAGTCGAGGCAATCACATATTCTTTTCTATAAAAATGAATGAAAGCCTCACGATTATCTATAATAACCAACTCAAAAGCATTCTCTTCTGGTGTCAAAAAAAGCTCAAAAGGACGCCCCATAAAATCAGCCATATGCGTCAGCACATCATGAATTTTATCCTTATTGTTTAGTGAAACAATTCTATAATACTTCTTCAACGGAGGTCTGCCATCTCGTCCCAGAACTCGATGTCGAATCGCTGTGACATATTCATTTTGCGACAAAACCGAGTCCGGGAAAAATCTACTTGACCTGACCTCCTCGTTTGCAAGCAAAGTTGCTTGCGTCAAAGCCTTGAAAGCATCTTCCTGCCCTTCAATATATCTCGCATCAATCGTTGATTGATCTTTCTTAAGAAGCATGGACTCAATATTATCCATCTTCTTGATTAGAGAAATCATATCATTTTTATAATTTGAGAAGAATGTCGCGGTATCTCCTGCCGATGGACTGGCACCTAAAGAAAAAATATTAGATAAAGGATTCTCTACGACAAAATCACCAGATATAATTCTATCAATTTTTTCATCAATTCGTGACTTAAGCTGCAACATATTTTCAGATTGTGAAATATCATCATAAAATATCACATGATCATCAGCAATATCAAAAGGAATTTTACCCGCCCCTCCCTGATCCGATCTCTTTTCCATAATCAGGACGACTGGTTTTAGTATAGCATGACATATAGCCAATTCATAAAACACGTTAGGGTTATGATTCGTCAGATCTGCAACCATAAAATCAGAATCTCTAATTGATCTAAGAATTGATGACGTAATTTTCGAAACAATAAGCTTGTCTGCTCGCATAAAATCAATCGCAGCTCCCGCCTTTCTCCTTTCACGTGAAATCACATCAAAGATATTCTTGAAAAGTGCATCACATTTCTTCCTAACGTTAGATCCTTCATCTCCAAGTTCACAAATAACAAAACATTTTTTCATCTTAAATCTCCTTAGCCTTTATTAGGACAATGATTACACAAAAACGCATCAAGCTCAACATCAACCGAAAACATTATTCTTGATAAAGATTAGCACGCATTCCAAAATAATGCAAAATCAATTTTCAATTTTTCAATAACTTTTGTGAAATTAATTACAAAGATTTATGATTCATAAACATTCCATGCTGCACATATCATCATAAAATCTCACACCTTATCACACCGTTGTCGCATCAACTCGGAAACCGACATCATCATATTGATTTGTTATTTCTAAAGAACTCTGAAACAAAACACGATGGGAAAGCAACACAACAAACAAATCTCCCAAAAATAATCAAAAAAATCACCCATATGTCGCAATATGAATCATTTTTACCCCTCCTCACCACCCCCATTCACACATTAACGGCACAAAA
Organism: Magnetococcales bacterium; assembly: GCA_015231755.1. Lineage (NCBI taxonomy): Bacteria > Pseudomonadati > Pseudomonadota > Magnetococcia > Magnetococcales > Magnetococcales bacterium. Next base: position 47,541 of record JADGAZ010000002.1, read on the forward strand.
TATGCATACAACCCCAAACACCGCCTTGGTAAAGGAGCCTCCCCCTTGCACATCACCCTCGTCACCACGGGCCGGGCCGATTATGGTCTGCTCGAACCTTTGATCCGGGAACTCACGCGCCGCAGGAGATGCGCCGTGCAGCTCGTGGCCACGGGCGGCCATCTTTCTGTGGCGCAAGGGGAGACCATCCGTTTGATCCAGGCCGATGGCCACGCCGTCACCCCCATGGCCATGAATCCGGAAAACGACTCCGAACACGGCGTCTGTCAGGCCGTGGCCACGGGATTGGCGGGATTTTCGGACCATTTCCGCCAACACAGGCCGGATCTGGTGGTGGTGCTCGGCGACCGGTATGAACTCTGGGCGGTGTGCATGGCGGCGGTATTGCACAAGATTCCCATCGCCCATCTGCATGGTGGAGAGACCACCCTCGGCGCCCTCGATGATGTCATCCGCCACACCATCACCAAGATGGCGACCTTCCATTTTCCCGCCCTGCCCGAGTATGCCCGCGTGATCCTGTCCATGGGGGAGCATCCGGACCGGGTGCATGTGGTGGGCGCCTTGGGCATCGATGCGATCCTCCAGACTCCGCCGATGGATCTCCAGGCCCTGTCGGCCCATGTGGGGGTGGATTTCGCCCGTCGCCCGGTGGCGTTGATGACCTATCACCCGGTGACCCTCGACGATCACACCGCCGCAAGCCAACAAGTCACAACGATCCTGGCCGCCCTGGCCGCCACGGATCTGACCACCCTGATCACCATGCCCAACGCCGACGCCGGAGGCGAAGCGATCTTTCAGGCCATCGAGCATCACTGTCGCGCCCATCCCGAACGCTTTCATCTGGTCAAAAGCCTGGGGCAGCGGGGCTATTTAAGCGCCATGCGTCACGCCCGGGTGATGATCGGCAACTCGTCGAGCGGCATTCTGGAGGCCGCCTCGTTTCGGCTGCCAGTGGTCAACATCGGCGACCGGCAGGGTGGACGGATCAAACCCGCCAACGTCATCGACTGTCCCTGCGAACCCGCCGCGATCCGCGCCGCCCTGGAACAGGCCCGGTCGGAAGCGTTTCGGGAATCCATGGCCGATCTGGTCAACCCCTACGGCGACGGTCACACCGCGACCCGCGTGGCCGACATTCTGGAAAGCCTGGATCTGTCGCATCCGGGGGAGCTGTTGAAGAAAGGATTTTTTCACCCACCATGCGGACACGTCACCACACCATGACCACCCCACCCTCCCCCATCACCGTCATCGCCGAAGCCGGAGTCAATCACAACGGCCAACTGGATCTGGCCTTGCGACTGGTGGATGCCGCCGCCGACGCGGGAGCGGACGCGGTCAAGTTTCAGACCTTTCGCGCCGAGGAACTGGTGAGCCGTCACGCGCCAAAGGCGGAGTATCAACGGCAAAGAACCGATCCCGACGCCTCCCAACTGGCCATGATCCGACAACTGGAACTGGATCACCACAGCCATATCCGCTTGCAGGCCCACTGTCTGAAAAGAGGGATCGGATTTCTCTCCACCCCGTTCGACGCCACCAGCCTGGATTTTCTGGTGGGACCGATGAAACTCGACACCCTGAAAATCTCTTCCGGGGAGGTGACCAACGGACCGTTTTTGCTTCAGGTGGGGGCGAGCGGCTGTCGGGTGCTGCTTTCCACCGGCATGTCCACCCTGGGGGAGATCGAAACGGCCCTCGGGGTCTTAGCCTTCGGCATGCTGCATCCTGCCGAGGCTCCGTCCATGGCCGCATTCGCCCACGTTTTCGCCTCTTCAGCCGGTCAGCAGGTGTTGAGCGAACGGGTCACCCTGCTCCACTGCACCACCGAATATCCGGCCCCCTTTGCCGAAGTCAACCTGCGAGCCATGGACACCCTGCGCCACGCTTTTGGGCTGCCGGTGGGCTATTCCGACCATACGCCGGGCATGACCATTCCCATTGCCGCCGCGGCGCGGGGCGCGCAAGTGATCGAAAAACATTTCACCCTGGACCGCTCCTTGCCGGGTCCGGACCATCAAGCCTCTTTGGAACCCGAAGAACTGACCCGCATGATTGAAGCCATCCGGATAGTAGAGTCGGCCCTGGGTCATGGCCGCAAGATTCCGGTGGCTGCGGAGCTGAAAAACCGTCCGGTGGCCCGCAAAAGTCTGGTGGCCCTGGTTCCGATCCGCCGGGGAGAACGATTCACTGCCACCAATCTGGGGGTCAAGCGCCCTGGCACGGGACTGTCTCCCATGGTCTACTGGCAATGGCTGGGACGAATCGCCACACGGGATTATCACGTGGATGAAGGGATCGACCGGGAGGAGGAGGAAACACCATGATTCAAGAAGCGACGGTACTGGCGGTCATTCCGGCCAGAGGAGGCTCCAAGGGGGTCATCCGCAAAAATATCCGACCGTTGGGAGGCAAACCCCTGTTGGCCTGGACCATCGAAGCCGCCCTGGCCTGTCCTCAGCTCGACCGTGTGATCCTCTCTTCCGAAGACGAAGAGATCATGGCCACCGCCCGCCAGTGGGGATGCGAGGTGCCCTTTCCCCGTCCCATGGCCCTGGCCGGAGACGAGACCCGGGCCATCGACGTGGCCTTGCATCTGCTCGCCACGTTACCGGAGCGGTATGATTTCCTGGTCTGGCTACAACCCACCTCGCCGTTGCGCACCCCGCAAGACATCACCGACTGTCTGCGGCTGTGCGTGGAACACAACGCCCAAAGCGCCGTCACCGTCACCCAGGCGGACAAAAGCCCCCACTGGATGTTTCACGTCGCCCCGTCCGGAACCATGCGACCGGTGCTGCCCGGCAACGCCACCCTCTCGAACCGTCAGGCCCTGCCGCCAGTCTATCTGCTCAACGGGGCGGTCTACGTGGCCAATACCACCTGGTTGCGCCACTCCGGACGCTTTGTGGACGCCCAAACCCTGGCATGCATCATGCCCCCGGAACGCTCCCTGGATATCGATTCGGAAGCGGACCTCCACATGGCGGCATGGTGGTTGTCCCGGCAGACCAGGTGAGGAGTCATCCAATACCACGACGCACGCAAGAAAAATAATACGGCTCGGAAATTGCATCATTTTTACCAAGTCCACCTCGCACGTGGCGCCCATCGACCCCCCATGCATCCAAGAGACCCCAAACCATGGCGGAACTGCAACTGGATGGCACCAAGCTCACCTTTCACGTCAAGGAGTTGCTGGCGTGGAAACAGGGCGGGTTCGTGCCGCCGATTCTGGTGGAAGTGAGTCCCACCAATCTGTGCAACCACCGGTGCGACTTCTGCGCCTATGAATATCTGGACCGCAACGGCACCTATCTGGACATGGACCGCTTCCGGGTCATTCTCGACGAGTTGGCGGCCATGGGGACCAAGTCCCTGTTTTATTCCGGCGAGGGGGAACCGCTGATTCACAAGGGCTTGCCCGACATCATCGTGCATGCCGGGGGCATGGGGTTCGAGCAGGCGCTGAACACCAACGGGGCGCGACTGCTGCCCGCCGTGGCGGATCGAATTCTGCCCTGGCTCTCCTGGGTGCGCTGGAGCATCAACGGGGTCTCCCGGGAGGATTACGCCCTCCATCACCGGGTATCGCCACGACAGTTCGATCTGGTGATGAACAACCTGACCCATGCGGCCCAGGTCAAGCGCGATCTGGGACTGCCGGTGACCATCGGGGTACAGTTTGTCTATCTGGGACAAAGCGCCGCTACGGTGATCGCCCTGGCCGAACGCATGAAGGCCATCGGGGTGAGCTATTTCGCCGTCAAGCAGTTCAACCGTCATCCCAACAACCCCTTCGCGCTGGAAACCCCGCCGCCCATCGAAGAACTGCTCACCATTTTGCAACTCAACGACGCGAACTTTCACGCCACGGTCCGTCTGGGGGCGTTGGAATGGCAAGCCCCCCGGGAGTACCAACGCTGTCAGGCCCTGCCCTTTTTTGCCGAGATCGTGGCCAATGGGGATGTTTATGCCTGTGGTCCCCATCTGGGCAATCCGGCTTTTTGTTACGGCAACATCCACGACACCTCTTTCGCCAGCTTGTGGAGCGGGGCCGGTCGGCGCCAAGTGGAGGCACACGTCTGCTCCATCCCGGATCTGGACGCGGTGTGCATGCCCAATTGCCGCCTGCACGAGATCAACCGCTTCTTGTGGAAGCTTTCCCATCCGCCGGAACATCCGGATCTGGTCTGACACAATCGGAAATCACACACCATGGACGCTTTGACTCTGGACGGCTTCACCCTGTTTCACCATTTGGACGCCCTGCGCCAGTGGGAACTGGATCAACCCTTTGCGCCACTCCTGGTGGAGATCCACCCGATTGCGCCCAACCCGAAGGATCCACTCCTGCCCGGAGAGCGCTTCTTGAATCTGGTCCGGGAATTGGGAGCGATGGGGATCGGCAGTGTGCTGATCGCCGGACCCGGAGAGCCGTTGCACCATCCCGACACCCTGGAGGCGTTGCGCCTGGGGAGGGAACTCGGCCTGCGCATGACTCTGCTCACCGCCTCGGACCCCTGGCGTCGGGTGGAGGAGTCACAACGTCCCACCGGCATCCGGGTGCTGTTCCGGGAGAGAATTCCCGCTCCGACGACTGCCGAACCTCGGGAGTATGCCCGTTGCCTGGGTCTGCCGTTCATCGCCTTGGTGACCGCCGACGCCAAGGTGCGGAGCTGCTCGGATCCCGGCGCCGGACCGGAATCGATCTGCGGCGACTTGAATCACGAGGCGTTCTCCACCCTGTGGCCCGCGGCCCAGCCCCTGCGTACCCGTCTGAGCTGGGAACTGGATCCCCGGATGGTCTGCCCCGTCACCTGTCGTCATCACGGCATCAACCGGGTGTTGTGGCGTCATCTGCACCCGCCGGAACATGTGGCTTTTATTTGAATATTATCGTGATTTTTTATAATCAAAACCTTGGGGACTTCGTCCCAAAACCCCTACCGGGGACCGTACCGGTCCCCGGACCCCTGCAATATTAAAGAATAATCCGGGTGGAAAGAGGGTCCACGTGCGCATCGGGATTGATTTCGACAACACCCTGACCGATATGGATACCCTGCTGACCCGGCTGGTGCGGGAACAGGGATGGTTCGACGCCGACGCGCCGCTGCCCACCGACAAAACCACCATCCGCCAGCGCATACGCGCTCTGGACCACGGCGAAAGCAAATGGCAGCATCTTCAAGCCGCCCTGTATGGTCCCCGGTTGCACACCGCACCCTTGCGGGCCGGGGCCGGATCGTTTCTGCTACGGGCCAAAGAGCGCCACGTGACCATCTTCATCGTCAGCCACAAAACCCGTTTCGCCCGCCGCGACGAAGCCCAATGCCACGATCTGCGCATCCTGGCCACGGCGTGGATGACCCGTCAGGGACTCTTCGACCCCCACCGCTTCGCCGTGGACCCGGAGCATCTGCATTTCGCCGACACCCGCGCCGAAAAAGCCCAACGGATCGCCCAGTTGCGCTGTGATCACTTCATCGACGATCTGCCGGAACTGTTCGCCGAGCCGGGATTTCCCGCCGCGACCAACCGACTGCTCCTGGATCCGACCGGCGCCCATGGTCACGGCTTCGACTATCCGGTCTTCGCCTCCTGGAGCGCCCTCGAAGCCACGCTGCTGGGATCCCCCCCATGACCCCCGAACTGCCCCGCGTCGCGGTGGAAAAACTGCTCGAAGAGCCGCTGTTGACCTGGGAGCCGATCCGACGGGGGGGCAACAACCGGCTGTATCGCATCACCACCCCGACCCGCACCCTGGCGCTCAAACACCACACCCGCCAGTCGGAAGACCCGAGGGACCGCCAGAAGACCGAACGCATCGCCCTCACCTTTTTCACCGCTCATCCCCATCTGCCCACCCCCCGTCTGGTGGCCTGGGAGGAGGCATCCGGACTCACGGTGCTGGAGTGGATCGACGGCGAGCGGATCCAGACCCCCTCCACCGACGACCTGGATCAGGCATTGGCGTTCATCGCCGCTCTGGCAGCTCTGGGGAAAGCACCGGGAAGCGAGGCCATTCCTCCGGCCTCCGGGGCATGTCTGTCTCCGGGGATGCTGCTGCGCCAGGTGCAAGAACGGACCACACGCCTGCAAGCCGCCGCCAACACCCATCCCGAACTGGCAGCCTGGACACGCCAGCGGTTTCTGCCCGCCAGGACCCGCATTCTCGACCGCTCGGTCACGGCCTTTAAGCGCCACGGCCTGAAGACCGAAGCGGAGATAGCCCGCTCCTGTCGGCTGTTGAGTCCGTCGGATTTCGGGTTTCACAACGCCCTGCGGCAGCCGGATGGACGCCTTGTCTTTCTGGACTTTGAATATTTCGGCTGGGACGATCCGGTCAAGCTGAGCTGGGATTTTCAGATGCATCCGGGAATGAATCTTGCTACGCATTGTGCCCGGTCGGATGCCAACCTGGGCACACGTTTTGCCGAGGGCATGCAACGGCTGTACGGCGCGGATGACACCTTTGCCCGGCGCCACACCCTTTACCGCCCCCTGATCGGGCTGTGCTGGTGCATGATCGTGTTGAACGAATTCGCCCGGGACGGCTGGGAACGACGGGCACTGGCCACGGGCGAAACCGACCCGGATCAGGTCTGCGCCCGTCAACTGGCCAAGGCCACGGCCCTGCTGGACACTTTGGAGCCTCTTTAGAAAAATGCGTGATTCCACCCCCCCCCTTTCCAATCCTCCCATTCTCCTGGACGAACGCTCCCGCCGGTTGCGCCTGCTGGTGTTGCGGGCCATGGAACAAGGCGGTCGGGGCCATCCCGGCCCGGCCCTCTCCCTGATCGAAATCCTGCGGGTGCTCTACGACGACATTCTGCGTTACCGTCCCGATCAGCCGCAGTGGCCGGAGCGGGACCGCTGCATTTTAAGCAAGGGTCACGGCTGTCTGGCCCTTTACGCCCTGCTGGCCGACAAGGGATTCTTTCCCGTGGAAGCCCTGGACACCTTCTGCCGTTTCGACTCCTTTTTGGGGGGACATCCGGAACGGGGCAAAATTCCGGGGGTGGAGGCCTCCACCGGTTCTTTGGGACATGGTCTGTCCATCGGCGTGGGTCAGGCGCTGGCGGCCCGGTTGCAGGGACGCTCCCACCGGGTGGTGGTGGTCATGGGGGATGGGGAGATCAACGAAGGCTCGGTGTGGGAGGCGGCCATGACCGCGGCCAAACACCGGCTCGACGCCCTGACCGCCGTGGTGGATTACAACAAGATGCAATCCTACGGCCCGACGCGCGAGGTGCTGGATCTGGAACCCCTGACCGACAAATGGCGCGCCTTTGGTTTCACCACCCGGGAGGTGGATGGACACGATGTCGCCGCCTTGCGCACCACCTTGTCCACGCCCCCCGAACCCGGACGGCCCACGGCCATCATTGCCCACACGGTCAAGGGCAAAGGCATTCCGGAAGCCGAACACAATCCGGAATGGCATCATAAATCCCGCATTCCCGCGGCGCTGTTTTCCGCCATGCGGCAGGCACTGGAGACCCCCTAAGATGCGCAAAAGCTCTCTCGACGCGGTGTTCCGGCTCGCGCAGCAAGACGAACGGGTGATCTTTCTGGGGTCCGACCTGGGGGTCGGCACGCTGCAAGCCTTTCGGGACGCCTTCCCGGAACGGTTTTTCATGGAGGGAATCGCCGAACAAAACCTGATCGGCATGGCGGCGGGACTGGCCATGGAGGGGTTCATTCCCTATGTCAACACCATTGCCAGTTTCCTCACCCGGCGCTGTCTGGAGCAGATCACCATCGATTTATGCCTGCACCATCTGCCGGTGCGGCTGATCGGCAATGGTGGTGGTCTGGTCTACGCCCCTTTGGGGCCGACCCATCTGGCCACAGACGATCTGGCCTTGATGCGCGCCCAGCCCCACATGACCGTACTCGCCCCCTGCGACGCCATCCAGATGCGCGCCTGCATGGCCCAGACCCTGCACCATCCCGGCCCGATCTACATCCGTCTGGCCAAGGGGGGGGACCGGGTGGTCTTTCCGGAAGAGATGCCGGTGACCCTGGGCCAGGGGATCACCTTGCGCCCGGGAGACCAGGCGCTCCTGATCACCACCGGGGTGATGGCGCAACGGGCTTTGGAGGCCGCCTTGATCCTGGAACACCACCACATCTCCTGCGGCGTGGTGCATCTGCACACGGTCAAGCCCCTGGACGACACCCTGATCTTCAACGCGGCCCGGACCTTTCCCCTGCTGGTCACCCTGGAAGAACACTCCTTAGTGGGCGGTCTGGGGTCGGCGGTGGCGGAACGGCTGGCGGATCAGGGACCCTATCCCGGTCCGCGCCTGTTGCGGCTGGGACTGCCGGACTCTTTCCCCCACCACTACGGCTCGCAAGAGGCCCATCTGGCGGCGTTGGGCCTGGATCCGGAAGCCATCGCCCGACGGGTCGCCCTGACCCTGGACACCCTGACCAGGAGTCAACCATGAGCATCTTGTACAGCAGTTTGAAATTCTTGCGTTTCCAGGAACATCTGGCCGCCGTGAAGGAACGGCGTGTGGTGGCTCCGGTCCATCTGCGCATCAAGCCCACCAACCGCTGCAACCACAACTGCTGGTACTGCGCCTACAAGGTGGACAACCTCGCCTTAGGCGAGGAGATGGTGGAATCCGACACCATTCCACCGGAGAAAATGTTCGCGCTGGTGGAAGAGTTCATCACCCTGGGGGTCAAGGCGATCACCTTTTCCGGCGGGGGGGAACCTCTGCTTTACAAGCCACTGCCCGAAGTGGTGGAACGGCTGGCCGCCGGGGGCATCCGGGTGGCCACCCTCACCAACGGCGCCAATCTCAAGGGGCGCATGGCCGATGCCCTGGCCCGGCACGCCACCTGGGTGCGCATCTCCATGGACGGCTGGGACGACGCCAGTTACGCCAAGGCCCGGGGACTCAAAGGGGATCCCTTCACCCAACTGCTGAACAACATCGCCGCCTTCACGGCCCAAGACACCCGCTGTGTGCTGGGGGTGAGTTTCATCGTCACGGAAGAAAACCATATCCATCTGCCCCAGGTGTGCGCCCTGCTCAAGGAGGCCGGAGCCAATCATGTCAAGCTGTCCGGCGTGGTGGTGGCCAACGACGGCGCTGGCAACAACCGCTATCACGCCGATTTCTCCCATCAGGTCAAAGAGCGGATCCGTGCGGCCCAGACCCTGAACGACCACCGTTTCACCATCATCAACCACTACCATGAACTGGAAGAGCGGTTCGACAAGGACTATACTTTCTGTCCATTCTTGTCGTTTCTCACGGTGATCGGCGCGGATTGTCAGGTCTACACCTGTCAGGACAAGGCCTACCGCGCCAGCGGACGCCTCGGCTCCATCCGGGAACGCACCTTTACCGACTTCTGGTTTTCCGAGGAGAACCGCCAGCGGCTGTTCGGCCTGAATCCCGCGCAAGAGTGCGGCCACCATTGCGTGGCCCATGGCAAGAATCTGGCGATTCTGGATTATCTGTCCATCGACCCGGAGCACGGGTTGTTCGTCTAACAAAAAACGGGTCATCAACCCCAAAGCTTGTGGAGCGTCAACGTCAACCGTGGCCATTCAAAATTTCATCACCCCGCTGCACACCCGCGCCCAAAGGGATTATGTGGCGCGGGTGGTGGAACACGACAAGGCCGCATGCGCCACCATCGCCAAACAGTGGGGCGCGGAGTACTGGGACGGTCCCCGCCAATATGGCTATGGGGGCTACCGCTACGATGGCCGCTGGCTGCCGGTGGCCCAACGCATGGCCGCCCACTACGGCCTCACCCCGGAAAGCCGGGTGCTGGATGTGGGATGCGGCAAGGGTTATCTGTTGTATGAATTCACCCGCGCCGTGCCCGGCATCACCGTGGCCGGGCTGGATCTCTCGTCCTACGCCCTCACACACGCCAAGCCGGAACTCAAACCCCATCTGACCCTGGGCAACGCCACGGCCCTGCCCTATGCGGATCACAGCTTCGATCTGGTCTACTCCATCACCACCTTGCACAATCTCTACGCCCCCCAGCTCGATCAATCCCTGCGGGAGATGCAGCGGGTGGGCAAGGGACACAAGCTGATCGTGGTGGAGTCCTACCGCAACGAACGGGAAAAGGCCAATCTGCTCTACTGGCAATTGACCTGCGAAAGCTTCTTCACCCCGGAAGAGTGGCAATGGTGGTTCGACCGGTGCGGTTATGACGGCGACGCCGAATTCATCTATTTCGAGTAGATCATGTCCAAAAAGATTCTGATTGTCGGCGGTTCGGGTTACATCGGACGCCAACTGTTCGCCCGGCTGGGCAGAGACCGGGCCGTGGCCACCCATCACACCCACCCGTTTCCCGGCAGCGTGGCCTTCGATCCGCTCACCACCCAGCCCGAAAGCTGGCTGACCGCCCATGGTCCTTTTTCCACCGCCATTCTCCTGATGGGGGCCACCCGGGTGGATGCCTGCTCGAAAGACCCCGCCGGCACGGACCCCATCAACCGCGACGCGGTGCAATCCGTGATCCGGGCCTGTCTGAAGCTGGGCATTCATCCCCTGTTCACCTCCTCGGACGTGGTGTTCGACGGTCACAAAGGCCATTACGCCGAATCCGACCCGCCGGCTCCCCTGCTCCAGTATGGCCGCCAGAAACACCACATCGAACAATTCCTGCACGCCACCAACGCGCCCCACACCCTGATCCGCCTGCCCAAGGTCTACGACAGCGATCCGCAAGGATCCTCCCTGCTGGCCAACTGGTGGCAGGCCATCCAACGCCGCGAACCCATCCGCAGCGCCGCGGACCGGATTTTCTCCCCGGTGCATGTGGCAGATGTGGTCGAAGGCCTGATCACCCTCACACAATCCGGCCAAAGCGGCACCTGGCATCTGGGGGGACCGGTGGCGGTGTCGATGGCCGGGCTGTTCGGGCTGTTCGCCGCGGGGCTGCGAAAGGCCGACGCTTCCATTCCGGCTCCGGACCACACGGTGTGCGGCATCAACGATCTGGGATTCCGGGAGCGCTGGCCCTTGGACATCTCCTTGAATTCCACCCGCTGGATCCAGACCACCGGCATCGCCCCCCAGACACCGGACGCGGTGGTGGATGCGTTTATCGCACGCTTGAGATTGCCTTTTGAGAGCCAATGCGGTAAATCTGCCTGATCGAAAATCCACGGATCCACATTCATCCTCGATTCACGCGGCGGCCCAACACCATGACACCCATCCGACCATCCGCACCCCCTCTTCCCGCCGTGACCGCGCCCGCACAGCCCGAAGAGGTGAAACAGTTGACCCTGGATGACCTGTTCGGCAGACTCATGGAACAAAAATGGGTGGTGCTGGCGGTGACACTGATCTCCCTCACCTGCGCCGTGACCTACGCCATGATTACCCCCCGGCTCTACCAGTCCGACATCCTGCTGGAACCCTCCAGTGACGATGGAAGAAGAGGCGGAGGCGCCCTGGCGCAACTGGGTGGCTTGGCCGCCATGGCCGGGGTAAGCCTGGGATCCGGAGGCACCTCCAAGGATGCGGCCCTGGCCAAACTCAAATCCCGGATCTTCATCGGCGAATTCATCCAGGACGAAAATCTGCTGCCCGTGCTGTTCAACGAGCAGTGGGATGCGGCCAAAAAGGATTGGATGCCCTCAACCCCGCCCCCGAGCGTGTTCAAGGGGATCGTGCTGTTCAAGAAACAGGTACTCAAGATCACCGAGGAGAAACGCTCCGGACTGATCACCCTGTCCATCGAATGGACCGATCGGGAACTGACCTCCAAATGGGCCAATCTGCTGGTGGAGCGGATCAACCGCCACCTGCGCCTGCTGGCCATCGAAGACGCCAAACGCAACATGGATTATCTCAACAAGGAACTGGCCAAAACCACCATCGTGGAACTCAAGCAGGTGATCGCCTCCCTGCTGGAAGACCAGATCAAAAAAGTCATGATGGCCAATGGCCGTCCCGAATACGCCTTCAAGGTGCTGGATCCGGCGGTGGTGCCGGAACGGCCCGTCTGGCCCAAACGGACCCAGATCGCGCTGATCGGTGTCATTGGAGGTGGACTCCTGGGCATTCTGGTCGGGTTCATTCGCATCACCTTGCAACACCGCAAACGCATCGTCCTGTAATTCCCCATGCCACCCCGTTCCCATCCACCCGACCAACAAGGCCCACAGGTCATGTTTCAAGATCGCGCCACCGTACAACAGACCCTGAATGCCGGTTTTCATGGCCAATCCGTGCTGGTGGCCGGTGATCTGATTCTGGACCGCTACATCTGGGGGGAGGTCTCCCGCATCTCCCCCGAAGCGCCAGTGCCGGTGGTCAAGATTCTCCGGGAGACCTCCCGGTGCGGAGGCGCGGCCCATGTGGCGGTCAATCTGGCCAATCTCGGGCTCACCCCCCGCATCTGCGGCTGGGTGGGAGAGGACGCGGACGGCGCCCTGCTGAAAAATCTGCTCCATCAGGCCGGAGTCACCACCGAAGCGATCCACGCCCTGCCCAACCGTCCCACCATCGCCAAGACCCGCATCATCGGCGGACGGCAACAGATGCTGCGTCTGGATCTGGAACAGACCGATCCGGTGGCCGAAGAGGTCTGGACCACTTTCGTCTCCCACGTCATGGAACAACTCCTCAAAGAACCCCGTCCCAAGGCGGTGATTCTATCGGACTACGGCAAGGGCACCCTGGCCGAACCGGTCTGTCAGGCGATCATCCAGGCGGCCCGCTCCATCGAGGTACCGGTGCTGGTGGATCCCAAAGGGATGAATTACGACAAATACCGGGGCGCCACCACCCTCACCCCCAACCGCCGGGAACTGGCGGAAGCCATTCCCATGGGAATCGGCGACCTGGAACCCCTGCTGATCGCCGGAGAAACGTTGCGTCAACGCATCGAAGCCGATTTTCTGGCGGTCACCTTGAGCGAACTGGGCATCGCCTTGCTGGAAGGCCATGGACCTCCGGTACGGATTCCCGCCACGGCCCGGGAGGTGTTCGATGTCTCCGGCGCCGGAGACGCGGTGATCGCCGTTCTGGCGGCGGGCATGACCGCCGGTTTTTCCCGGCTGGACGCCTTGCATCTGGCCAATCTGGCCGCCGGGGTGGTGGTGGGCAAGGTGGGCACCTCTCCCATCCATCGGGATGAACTGCTGGCGGCCCTCTCCTCCCACGAAGCCCTGGCCCAGGCCGACAAGATCTGTCTGCCGGAAATCGCCCTGTCGCGGGTCGAGGCGTGGCGGCAGAAAGGAGAACGGATCATCTTCACCAACGGCTGTTTCGATCTGCTGCACGCCGGACACGTCACCTATCTGGAAAAGGCCCGCAACCTGGGCAACCGCCTGATCGTGGGGTTGAACACCGACCGTTCGGTCCAGGCCATCAAAGGCCCGAGCCGTCCGGTGATCTATCAGGAGGATCGGGCCCGGGTGCTGGCGGCTTTGGCCTCGGTGGACATGATCTTGCTGTTCGACGAACCCACCCCATTGGAACTGATCCATCTGCTGCGTCCGGACGTGATCGCCAAGGGAGCGGACTACACCGAAGAACAGGTGGTGGGAGGGGACGCGGTCAAATCCTGGGGAGGACGGGTGGCCTTGATTCCTCTGGAGCCGGGACGCAGCAGCAGCACCATTTTGCATCACATTCAATCCAGCAGGGGAGCGACCTGAAAGATGTATATCGTGACCGGAGGCGCGGGATTCATCGGCGCCAATATCGTGGCCACCCTCAACCGCAGGGGCGACAGCAACATCTTGGTGGTCGATGACCTGAAACAGGGAGACAAATTCCTGAATCTGCGGGATCTGGAGATCGCCGACTACCTGGATCTGACCGAATTCCGCGAGCATCTGCGGGCCGGACGGTTCCGCAACGCCCGGGTGCGGGCCATTTTCCATCAGGGGGCCTGCTCCGACACCATGGAGTACGACGGTCGCTACATGATGGACAACAATTTCACCTATTCCAAAGAGCTGTTCCATTTCGCCCTGGAACAGAACACCCCCTTCATCTACGCCTCCAGCGCCGCCACCTACGGAGCCTCCGTCACCTTCGCCGAACACCCGGACAACGAAAAACCCCTCAATGTCTACGGCTACTCCAAACTGCTGTTCGACCGCTATGTGCAACGGCTGATCCCCCGGACCACCACGGCCGTGGCCGGATTGCGTTATTTCAACGTCTACGGCCCCCGGGAAGACCACAAGGGACGCATGGCCTCCATGATCCACCAGATGCACCATCAACTCCTGACCCACGGCGTGGTCAAGCTGTTCACCGGCAGCGGCGGCTATGGGGACGGGGAACAACGACGGGACTTCGTGCATGTGGCCGACGCGGTCAAGGTGAATCTGTTTCTGGCGGACAGCGGCAACATCCAGGGAATCTTCAATGTGGGCACGGGCAAAAGCCGCAGCTTCAACGACGTGGCCCGGAGTCTGATCGACACCCTGGGACAAGGCCGCATCGAATACGTGCCGATGCCCGACGTGCTGAAAACCAAATATCAAAACTTTACCGAAGCCGACATCACCCACCTGCGGGCCGTGGGTTACGACGCCCCCTTCGACTCTTTGGAAGAAGGCATCCAGACCTTCGTGCGCGCCAAGGCGAGCGCCACCCCATGAATTCCGACGGGGCGATCCTGGTGATCGGTCCCTCCTGGGTGGGGGACATGGTGATGGCGCAGGCGCTGTTCAAAACCCTGCAACAACATCACCCCCAAACCCCCATCGATCTGCTGGCCCCGGCCTGGACCCTGCCCCTGGTCAGCCGCATGCCGGAAATCCGCCAGGGCATTCCCCTGCCCGCCGGACACGGGGAGTTGGCCCTGGGCACCCGCTTCCGACTGGGCAAAAGCCTGCGGGGACGCTACCGGCAGGCCATTTTGCTGCCCAACTCCCTCAAGTCCGCGCTGCTGCCCTGGTTTGCCGCCATTCCGGTGCGCACCGGTTTTTTGGGGGAGTGGCGCTGGGGGCTGCTCAACGACATCCGCCCGTTGGACAAAACCAAACTGAAACGCACCGTGGACCGCTTCGTGGCCCTGGGACTGCCGTCGGGCACCCCCTTTCCCGACTCCATCCCCCTGCCCGCCCTGGTGGCGACACCGCAAGCCGGAGCCGCCCTCCTTCAACAATACGACCCCTCGGGCCAGGGACCGCTGCTGGCTTTGTGCCCCGGCGCCGAATACGGTCCGGCCAAACGCTGGCCTGCGGGCCACTTCGCCGCCCTGGCCCAGACCCGCATCCGGGAAGGATGGCGGGTGGTGGTGCTGGGCTCGGGCAAGGAACAAACCCTGGGGGATGAAATCCTCGCCGGACTCGGCCCCCACGCCCTCAATCTGGCGGGGAAAATCCCCCTGGAGCAGGCCGTGGATCTGCTGGCCCTGGCAGAGGCGGTGGTGACCAACGACTCCGGACTCATGCATGTGGCCGCCGCTCTGGATCGTCCCGGCGTGGCCATTTTCGGCTCTTCGGATCCGGGCCATACCCCGCCTCTGGGGGGACGGTTGCGGGTGGTCTCCCTGGGTCTGCCCTGCGCCCCCTGCTTCAAACGCCACTGCCCCGACGGCCCCAAGGCCCGCTGCCTGGAAGAGATCACGCCCCGGATGATCCTGGAGGCCTTGTAACCATGTCCCGTCCCCGCTTCCGTCACCGCGTCGAATGGCTGCTGCTCGAAGGTCTGCTGGCCCTGATCCGCCAGGGAGACTTAAGCGCCGCCTACCGCAAGGCCAGGGGACTTTCCCGGCTGGCCCGACGCCTGCTGCATTCGGAATGGGCCTGGACCAACGCCAATCTGGCCATGGTCTACGGGAACGCCCTCACCCCGGAGCAGCGGGAACGACTGGCCATGCTCGCCTTTGAAAACATCTTCTACAGCCATATGGAGGCGATCCGGGTACACGAAATCTCCTTCCGAGACGAAGGGGTGGAACGGCTGCACGCGGCCCGCGAGCAAGGCCGCGGGGTGATCGTGGTGGGGGTGCATGTGGGCTGCTGGGAACCGGGTCTGAAACGGCTGGGAGGACATGCGGCACCAGCGGCCATTCTCTACCGGCACGCCAACAACCCCTTGAGCGAACAAAGCTTCATGAAGATGCGCGCCAGCTACGGCGTGGAGTGGATCTCCCGGCAAAACACCCGGGAGATCGTCCGGGCCTGCCAGGAACGCAAGGTATTGGGGTTCATGACCGACATCAACACCCGGGATGGCGGCGTCACCGCGCCGTTTCTGGGGGTCGAGGCCCAGTGTCCGCCGGGACCGGCCCGGCTCGCCTTAAAATTCAACATGCCTTTGGTGCCCATCATCGCCACCCGCCATGGGATGGGTCAGGCCATCTTCCGGGTGGGTCAAGCCATCGATCCCCACAGCGCCGGCTCCGGAGAGGCCCAAATCCAGACCCTCACCACCCGGATCAACACCGCCTTCACCGCCTGGGTCCACGAATACGCCGAACAATACAACTGGCTGCACGCCCGCTGGCGCGCCCGTCCCGACGGAACCTTGTGGCGACCCGAAGAGGCGATCCACGCCAATCCCGCTCCGGCGACCCCGTCGCCACGGGTCATGCGGTTGTTGCAAAGTCCGCGATGAAACTGCTTTTGGTCAAGACCTCCTCCTTCGGGGATGTGCTGCACACCCTGCCGGCCCTCAACGACCTGCGACGCCATCGCCCGGAGATCCGGGTCCACTGGGTGGTGGAAGAGGCCTTCGCCCAGATTCCCACCTGGTCGCCCCAGGTGGAACGGGTGATTCCCGTGGCGTGGCGACGCTGGCGGGGCGGCGTGTGGCAGGCCATGCGCTCCGGGGAGCCGGAAGCCTTTTGGCGCGCCCTGCGGGATCAACCTTTTGAAACCATTCTGGACGCCCAGGGATTGATCAAAAGCGCGGTGATGGCCCGCATGGCCCACGGCACCCTCCATGGACTGGATCGGGCCTCGGCCCGCGAGCCATGGGCCACGCTCTTGTACCAGCGGACCCACACGGT
Organism: Magnetococcales bacterium; assembly: GCA_015231755.1. Classification (NCBI taxonomy): domain Bacteria; kingdom Pseudomonadati; phylum Pseudomonadota; class Magnetococcia; order Magnetococcales; species Magnetococcales bacterium. The sequence goes on from JADGAZ010000002.1 coordinate 64,533, forward strand.
GCCGGTGGAGCTGCACGCCACGGAGCGGTTGAGACGCCTGTTCGCCGCCGCCCTGGAGCTGCCGCAGCCCCAGGGGCCGGCGGATTTCGGGTTGGAGGCGGCACGCTTCGCCACTGACGCCAATCAGGCGGAGGGGTCCACTCTGATTTTTTTGCACGGAACCACCTGGGTCTCCAAGCTGTGGCCCGTGACCCACTGGCAGGAGCTGGCCCGACTGGCCAGTCAAGCGGGCATGGGCGTGGCGCTGCCCTGGGGCAACACGACGGAACGCCAGCGGGCCGCAGAGATCGCCCAGGCGGCCCCTTCCGCCTGTCGGTTGCTGCCGCCTTTGACCCTGGCACAATTGGCGGCCCGACTGGCCGGCGCCCGGGCTGTGGTGGCCACGGATACCGGCCCGGCCCATCTGGCGGCGGCCCTGTCCACCCCCACCATCGGCCTCTACGGCCCCACCCCCACGGAGCGGATCGGCATCGTGGGGCGTCACGTGACCCGGCTGTGCGGTCCCTGTCCCCTGGCTCCCTGTCGTCAACGGGTCTGCCCGCTCAAAGGGCAACCAAACGGCTGCATGCGCGCCTTGACCCCGCAACAGGTGTGGCAAACCGTCACAGAGCAGCTTGGCATGTAAACTTTTGAAGAAAAAGAAGAGGTCTGGGGGATTCCTCCCCCAGGGTTTTAACTATAGTTTATTTATTGATAATTTTTTACATAGCAATTCCAATATTATGCTTTAAAATGACATAACCATACAATTCCAAGTTTTCAATTTCCAGGAATCCCAAAGCAAGACAATGGGTTCACCCAACGGGATAAGATTCTTCTGTCCGGTCTGCGGCGTATCTCTTATGAGTCTGGGGCGGACCGCTAATCCTGACATACGCGTCAGATTGGAATGCGCACCCCAAGTTCGATGACCTTATCCAGAGGAATATTCAAATAGGCGGCAATGCTGCCCGCATTGTGTTGCATGACAATCCAGAACTTGGTGCGCCAGGAGGAGAGTGTTCTTGTCTTATTTTCCTGGAAGACAAACACCACTCTTCCCAAGAAGTAATACGTCTCATCCGCATCAAATCCGTTGATGCGGATTTGACAGAGTTGTAGCGCTGCAGGAATGTCCGGAACCTCTTGATAGCCGTAATCCAGAAAAATACGATAAACGCTATCTTGAATCAGTTCCACATTCAGCCGTTCGTGATCTTCCACATAGGGGACATCCTTGGTGCGGGTGGTTAAAATGATGACCCGATCATGCACCACACAATTGCACGAAATATTTTGCATAAGGGCACGGGGGGCATTGTACGGATCGGCGGTAAAAAAAATGGCCGTTCCCGGTGTTCTGCTGATGAGGGGATTGTTGGTGAACTGGCCCAGGAAAAGTTCTAAAGGAATGGTGTCTTGATGCCAAGCCTGCGAAGCCTGTTCCCCTCCCAACCTCCAGGTGGTCATAATGAAGAAGATCGAAAAACCCAGCACCAGCGGAAACCATCCACCAGTGGGAATCTTGATGACATTGGCCAAAAAGAAGGTCAGATCAAAGGCAATGAAAATGGTCAGGAGGCTGAATTTGACCAGCCTGTTCCAGCGATGAATGGTGCTGAGGACGACCCCAAAGGCCAGGATGGTGTCCACGAGCATGGCCCCGGTGACGGCGATACCATAGGCGGAAGCTAGATTGTCAGAGGATTTGAAGGAGAGTACCACCAAGACGACACCGGTCATCAGACTCCAGTTCAAAAAAGGCACATAGATCTGACCCATTTCATGGATGGAAGTATGGATCACCTCCATTCGGGGCAACAAACCCAGTTGCACGGCTTGGCGGGTAGCGGAAAAAACCCCGGAAATGACCGCCTGAGAGGCGATAACCGTGGCTGCGGTGGATAATGCGACCATGGGATAAAGCAGCCAGGAGGGAACCAGCAGATAGAAAGGATTGCTGGCCGCTTCAGGATTGTGCAACAAAAGTGCTCCCTGACCGAGATAATTGAGGAGCAGGGATGGGAAGACAATAAAAATCCAGGAAATACGAATCGGGCGTGAACCGAAATGGCCCATATCCGCATACAAGGCCTCGCCACCGGTCACGCAGAGAAACACAGACCCCAAAACGATAAAACCAGTTGTGGGGTTGTCCATGATGAACCGGATGCCATGCCAGGGGCTGATCGCCATGAGAATTTCTGGGTGTTTCAAAACTTCAATCGCCCCCAGAGTTGCGAGAACCCCAAACCACAAGAACATGACCGGACCAAAATATCGGCCCACTGATTCTGTTCCCCGTTTCTGTATGGCAAACAGGACGATGAGTACGACCAGGGTCAAAGGAAGAATATAGGGTTTGAAGAAGGGAGTGGCCACCTCCAGGCCTTCGATGGCGCTGAGTACTGAAATCGCCGGAGTGATGATGCCGTCTCCAAAAAAGAGTGAAACTCCGCACATGCCCAACAGCAGCACGAGTTTCTTCCCTCGCGGATTGTTTCCAAGGCTTCTTTGGGCCAATGCTACCAAGGCCATGACGCCACCCTCACCTTTATTGTCAGCTTGCATAATAAAAAATATATATTTTAGCGTAATAACGATAATAAGCGAAATAATCACAAGTGATATTACACCAAAGATGTGAGCGGGAGATGTGGCGTGACCTGCGCTGACGGACTCTTTGATGGAATATAAAGGACTGGTGCCAATATCTCCAAAAACCACCCCCATCGTCCCAAGGATGAGAACGTCGAGTCGCTTCTTTCTGTCTTGTTCGTGAGATTGATCCATGGAATCCTCATTAACCTTTGAGAGAGTTGCGAATATTTTTTGATCTCATGTTTCGCAAATACAGGAGAGCTTTTATAGACAAGACTTAAAGAAAGGATAAACATCTACCGATGATAAAACAAGGAGATATAAAATTTATATAATAATTATATGTAATGTCTCTCCATTTTTATAAAATTTTTATGTCACATTTTCTTCACACTTGTCCAAAACAGCTTTCTGAGGGTGCGCTCTCCTGGTAAAAACGGCAAAATGGGATTGTCGAGATTCCAGTTCCGCCAACACCCACCAGGAGAACCCTCTGCGCATCCAGATCTGGACGGCTCTGCTCGCAATCCTCCTGCTCAAGTGGCTGCACCATCCCTCCATGGCGGGATGGTCCATCTCCAACATGGCGGCCCCATGCTGCGCATGAACTTGTTCACCTACAGGAATTTTCGAGATGCTTTTCTTCAGGAGCGGGATCAATACGTTGGCGTGTGCATCAGCACGGTGTCCGCAGCGATGCAAAAAATGGAAATCCGTAAAAAGACGACGCGCTACTCCGAAAGAAACCACACTAGAAGAATAGAATATTTACGACAATTCCGTCTTCTTAGACAAAAATATGGCAAGGAGAATGCTGTTTATTTTGATGAAAGTGGATTCGATCAAAGTGTAAATCGTACTCATGGATGGGCTACCAGAGGCCACAGGATTCAAGGTGATATTCCGGGCCGCAGACACCGACGCACCAACCCGAATGATGGCCTAAAGAAACGGGGCATGGTTGGCACCTCTGCTGTTTGACCACTCCTGCACAGCAGCACTTGTCAACACTTGGATACACGCGCCTTTCCTGGCGCACCTGGACCCCATCAATTTTGGGACGGCTCGGCCAGCAGTGGTACTCCTTCTTCCACCAACTCCTTGCCGATCAGCTTGCGATACTCCCCATCCTTGCGGGTAAGCAGCTCGGCATGGGTGCCGCTTTCCACGATACGACCATTCTTGAGCAGTAAAATATGATCGGCCCGCTCCACCGTGATCAGACGATGAGCAATGATGATCACGGTGCGGCCCGACATCAACTGGTCGATGGCATCCTGCACCGCCCGTTCCGACACGGTATCAAGGGCCGAGGTGGCCTCGTCCAGAATCAAGATCGGGGCATCCTTCATGAAAGCCCGGGCCACGGCCAAACGCTGACGCTGTCCCCCGGAGAGACGAATGCCGGACTCCCCGATCTGGGTGTCGAAACCCTGGGGCAGGGCCTGGATGAACTCCAGGGCGTTGGCCTGTCTGGCCGCGTGGAGAATCCTTTCCATGGGACAGTCCGGCATGCCATAGGCGATGTTGTTGCTGATGGTGTCGTTGAACAACACCGTGTTCTGGGTCACCACGGCGATCTGGGAACGCAGACTTTCCAGGGTGACCCCCCGGATATCGTGACCATCGAAACGGATGGTGCCCTGGGTGCCTTCGACGAAACGGGGCAACAGATTGGCCAAGGTGGTCTTGCCACTGCCACTCGGTCCGACGATGGCGATCTTCTGACCCTTTTTCAGGGTGAAATCCACCCCCTGCAACACATCCGCCTCGGATTGCAAATAGCGAAACCACACACTGTCGAAACGGATTTCGCTGGTAAACGGCGGCAGCGGAATGGCGTCGGGCCGATTCTGAATCTCCGGCTCACGGTCCAAAAGCCAAAACACCCGGCTGGCCGCCGCCAATCCCTGCTGGATCATGCTGTTGATCTTGGTGATCCCCTTGATGGGCTCATAGGTCATCACCAAAGCGGTCAAAAACGAAAAAAACGTCCCGGTGGAAGACTCCCCGGCGATCACCCGGCTGCCGCCATACACGATGATGGCGATGATGCCGATGCCGCCGATCTGCTCCATCACCGCGTGGGAGAGTTTGCGGGTTTTGGTGTCCTGGATGGTCACCCGGAAATTCTCTTTCATCACCCGGGAAAACCGATCGATTTCAAATTGTTCCATGCAAAACGCCTGGATGATCAGACTGCCGAGCAAGGATTCGTGCAAAACGGCAGTCAGATGGGCCATGATCTCTTGCAAGCGGTTGTTCAGGCGGCGATGAATGCGGCTGAAGAAAATCACCGGCAGAAAAGCCACCGCGATGAATCCGGAACAAAAAATCGCCAACTGCCAGTCCAAATAATAGATCAGACCCACCAGCCCGATGATCTGAAACACATTCTTGACCAGTCCCACCGACGCGGACGAAATGCTCGCCTGGATCAAGGAGACATCGTTGAGAATGCGGGAAATCAACTCGCCGGTTGAGTATTGATAGTGGAAAGAGAGGGATTGCCGATGCAGATGCTCGAAGATTTTCAGGCGGATGTCCCGCACGATGCTTTGGCCCACCAACTCCAGATAATACTCATAATAATAATAACAAATCCCCTTGAACAAAAAGACCGCCGCAATCACCCAGGGCAGATAGGTGAAATAGAAATAGTCCTTTTCGATAAAAATCTTGTCCAAGGCCGGTTGGATCAGATAGGCCTGAAGCGCCGTGAGTCCGGAGACCAGGATCATGCACAAGATCGCCACCGACCAGTAGCGCAGATAGGGTCGGGTATAGCCATACAAACGTCGCATGACATCATCGTCTGGTTTGTCTTTGCCGGCCGACAGGGGTTCTGTATGCTTTGCATTCATGGAGGGGTCATTCTTCCCGGGTTGATCGCAGCGATAATTGTGAATTGACTTCGCGCAATTTCATGTATTTGAAAAACACGCCAGTGGCGTTGGAGACCGATATCAAAAATCCGTTGGCACCATCCAGAATGCCTCCCTGCAGCAAATAGTTCTTGAGAAAAGCAATAAAAGTTTTTACAACAATCATCGGCACCGCCGCGTGACGTTTTCCCGCATACTGACTGGCATACAGATCCGAATAACGCTGCATCTTGTCGATCAAGCCGGAGACCCCATCGAAGGAGTCATGACGGATCACCTGTCGCAACTTCACCACCCGCATGCCGGGTTGGACGATCACGCTCTCATGGACCAACGCGGCGCTGTAGGCCGTGACCCGACGGTGAAACAGGCGGCTCACATAATCCGGATGCCAGCCGCAACAGCGGATGACCTGTCCCCGGTAGTGGTTGCGGCGGGGCAACGCGTAGATGGTCTGGGAATCGAGACTGGCGTGCAGGGTGACAATCTCCTGACACGCCTCGGCCGAGAGTTGTTCATCGCTGTCCAGGGCCAGGATCCAGTCGTGTCTGGCCTGTTCCGTGGCCCAGCGTCTCAGGGGGCCGAAGCCGATGAAGGGGCTGTGAATGACCAAAACATTAGCAAAATCACGAGCGATTTCCAGGGTGTCATCCGTGGAGCCGTTGTCGCACAGGATCACCTCATCGAAGCCACGCACCGATTCCAGACAGGCCCGCAGGTGGCGGGCGCTGTTGAAGGTCAAAACCTGGACACTGATCGGAAGCGTCATGCGACAGCACTCTTTTTTTAGTACAATCAAAGCGATTCATGGTCACCTCCACGCAGATGAGCAAACAGCACCACCGTGAAATAGGTGAAAAAGTACCGCTCGGTAAAATCCATCAACATGGAGTTGAGCAAACAGCCCAGCGCAAACAGCACGACAAACCCCTGTGACAGATCCCTGAAGAATCCATCCTGCTTGCAACTGGCCTGCCACTGCGCAAAAAACAACAAAACCAGCGCCGCCATGCCCATCAGACCCAACTGCACCCCGAACTCCAGATACTGGTTGTGGAGATTGCTGGTCGGCAAGGTGGTGGTGGCCTGGACCAGGCCAGAGGCGGAGGGTTGAGGCGACGGGCGGGGGGAGCGTTCCTGTTGCAAACGCTCATAGCGAGCCAACACACTGCCGGTTCCGCCCCCCAGAATCGGTTTTTCCCGGATCAACGCCAAGCCATTGACGAAATAGTCGTAACGGGCGCCGATGGAGTTTTCGTGGCTTTTGTCCTGCAACAGCCGATAGTCAAGAACGGCGGCCTGGATGCGTTGCTGGATGGTGCTGGAGGTGACGGTGACCACCACCCCAAAGACGCCCAGGGCGGCGCAGACCAGCAACAAATAACGACGGGGGGTCACCTGAGCGGCGAAGACGAAGACCAGCACCATCAACAACACATATCCGGAGCGTCCTGGAGAAAAATACAGAATGTACTGCATGCCCAGCACCGCCATGCCCACCCCGAGCCAACGACCTTTCCGAAACCGGAAGGCGTGCTGGGCCAGCACAAACACATAAAAAGACATCATCAGGCTGGTGGAGATGTAACTTTTCAACAAGCCGGGATTGTCCGGGCGGAACAACGGATAAAACACCGAATCGGGACGGAACCATCCGGCAAACACCTGGGCGATCACCGAAAGCACCACCACACCGCTCATCGCCACCACAAACAGATAGACCCCCCGCATGCGGTTTTGATGCGACGCGAAAAACGGCAACAACAAAACCGCCAACAGCAGATAGTGATACTTCCAAAATACCCGGGCCGCCTCGGCCAGCGTCAATTCGCTGTAAAAAACCCCCAGCCCCAACAACACGAACAGCAGCAACAACGCCTGGGCCACCCGACTGGCGCCAAAGGCCAACCACCGCTCCCGCCAGCCTCCGCTCAACAGAAGCAACACCAAGGTCAGATAGGAGGAGATGGTGGTCAACGACGTGGAAAAGGGCAACGACAACCCCAACAACAAAAAACTCCTCACCGCCCAGGGATGCAACGGAAACACGACGCTCATGGCAAGCCGGACTCCCCTCCCGATGGCCATTCCCGATCCCGAAGCCCCTCCCCATCCGGCAGATGCCGGTTCAGTCCCTGGAGGCAAAACACTCTTTTCTCGTCGATGGTCTGTTGCAGAATATCATCGTTCACCGACACCTGATCCCGTGACGCCAAAGGATGGTGCAGGTGATATCCCACCCCCTTGAACACCATCTTGCGACACCATCCCCCGTTGTTGATCAATCGGGCGGCGAATTCGCTATCTTCCCGACCCCATCCCTCCATGGCCTCGTTGAAGCCGTTGACCGCGATGGCGTCCTGCTTCCAAAACGAGAAATTGCAGGTACGAATGCCCCGCAACGATTGGGTTTTCCGGGACAACAGCCCCGACAGCACCCCGAGACGCAACGCCTTGTGGCGACCACTCAGGCCCGGCGTCCAGAAGGGAATCCGGATCGATTCGGTTTCCAGAATTTTTTGTGTGCGCTCCGGACTCAACAGGATGCGGGATCCTTGAATGAACTGGCCTTGCCGGGCCGTCTGGAGATGATCGGCCACGAAACGGGCATCCAGAATCATGTCCCCGTCGATCAGAATCACATAGGCGCCACGGGCGCGGGCAATGGCCAGATTGCGACAGCGGGCGGCGCGAAATCCCCGGTCCTCCTGCCACGCATGGATCACCGGCACCGCGGACCGTTCCTGAAAGGCGTGGACCAGCGCGCCAGTCTGCGGCCCGGAGCCGTCATCCGCCACGATGATCTCATCCGGTGGCCGGGTCTGGCGCAAGGCGCTGGACAACGCAGCCTTCAGAAAGGCTTCCTGGTTGTAGGTGGTCACGATCAAGGAGACCTTCATGGGCGCTCGCTTGGCAAAAGCCGTTGCAGCACCCCGATGACTTCCGAACTGTCCAGTTGTTCCAGACAGTCGCTCACGTGGCTGTCGTTGCAGCCGCGCCCGTGACACGGCACACAAGGCCAATCCTTCTGCACGATTCCATGGGGTCCGCAGAACTGGATTCCCTGTCTGCCGTAGGGATTGCGGGTCAAGGAGTCCCAGCCATTGGGCCACGGTCCCCACTCGAAGGGCATGCTCGGACCAAACAACGCCAACACCGGCACATCCAGACTGGCGGCGATATGCATCATGGCCGTATCCACCCCCAGATACAGCCGACACAAGGAAGTCAAGGCCACCACCTGCTTGACCGTCAAACATCCCCCCATGTCCACCGGAGGCAGCCGACACAAAGCAACGATCGCGGCGATATTGGCCATCTCCTCCGCCGCCGGACTGCCGGTCAAGGCCACGGCAAACCCTCGCTCTTGCAACCAGTCGATCACCTGGGCCATGCCGGTGGCTGTCCAACTCTTGAAGCGCCAACGGGCGGTGGGATGGATCTGCACCAACGGCTTGACCCCATCCCATCCCTGCTTGAGCAGACCCTCCCGGACCGTGGACAACTCCGTCGCGGAAAAAACGTTGTAAACCCGGGTATCCAGCTCCCGGATCCGGCTGTTCCAGGTGATCAGATCCAGATGCCGCAGCACGGCATGACGGGGGCCCACATGATGGGCAACGGGATGGGTCAACAGGAAACGCCGCCACCACCGCTCCCGGTCCACCCGCAAAAAGCCGATACGCACCCCGGCTCCGCTGACGAAGCCCACAATGTGACCCCGATCCCCGTCGGTGGTGTTGATGGACCAGTCGAACCGTCTCCCCCGCAACGTCTGCCACCAACGCCATTGCCGCAGCCCATACGCGCCGACGGACTCTCCGGCTCCCCGTTCGGGAAAGGTCAACACTTCGTGGACATGGGGATGGCCCGCCAGAATCGACTCGGTGCCGGCCTTGACCAACACGCTGATCCGGCACTCCGGAAAATTCTTCTTGAGGGTGGAAAACAGTGGACCCGTCAACAACACATCCCCCAGATAGCGGGATTTGACCACCAGAATCCGTGCCGGACGATCCCCTTCTTTCCCTGCCGCTGACATCATGACGCTCCAATAACAGTCCATGGGGATTGATTGTCAGGCCAATCTAACACCCCGTTCCACCACGCTCAAGTCTTTTCCCCCCGGCTCTCCGGAGCCAAAACGCTTCCGGAAACAACAGGATTCAACAAAAAAGCAACAGGCTTTCCTTTTACCCCGGAAACCGTTTTAATAGTCCCGTACTCCCTTCACTCCAAGGAAAACTCCCCCATGAAACTGCTGCTCACCGGTGCCCACGGTCAGGTGGGTCAAGAGATTGCCGCCTTGGCCCAACAGTCCGACTGCTCCCTGCTGGCCCTGGACCGGACCGCCCTGGACATCACCGATCCCCAGGCGGTGCGCATAGCGGTGAATGCCTTCCGCCCCAACGTCACCATCAACGCCGCGGCCTTCACCGCCGTGGATCTGGCCGAAAGTCAGCCATCCCAGGCTTTCGCGGTCAACCGGGACGGACCCGCCCATCTGGCCGCCGCCTGTGCCGCCATCGATTGTCCGTTGATACATCTGTCCACGGATTATGTGTTCGACGGCAGCAGTCCCACTCCCTACACCGAAACCGATCCCGCCGCTCCCATCGGGGTCTACGGGCAGAGCAAATACGACGGGGAAGAGGCGATTCGCACCCTGTGGTCCCGTCATCTCATTGTGCGGGTCAGTTGGGTGTTCGGCTTTCACGGCAGGAATTTCGTCAAGACCATGCTGCGGCTCGCCCGGGAAAAAGAGACCCTGGCGGTGGTCCGGGATCAGTGGGGAGGCCCCACCCCCGCCGACGCCATCGCCGACACCCTTCTGACGCTGGCCCGCCGGATCGCCACGGAACCGACGTTCCAGGAATGGGGAACCTATCACTATTGCGGAGAACCGGGGGTCTCCTGGCATGAGTTCGCCGCTTTCATCATCGCACAGGCCCGGCAACGGATCCCCCTGGCGGTGCAGGAAATCCGGGGCATCACCACCGCCGAATACCCCACTCCGGCCCGACGCCCCGCCAACTCCCGCCTCGACTGTCAACAAATCGCCACCCGTCTGGGAATCGCACCGGCGGATTGGCAGCAGGCGGTTCACATCCTGATGCCCCGTCTGCTGCCATGATCGACGCAAGCCAACCGCGCCCCCTTCCCCCGGGGCCGGCGCGAGCGTCGGCAAGCAGGCCCCATCAAAGGGTGACCGATTTCGCGCCCTCTTCCGACTGCCCCACCGGATCGGCGGCCAGCAGCATGCGGGAATCGACCCGGGAGGCCCGATTGCGACCCGAGGTCTTGGAGTGGTACAACGCCACGTCGGCGGATTTCAACACATTCCAGAACTGATCCGAATCCCCGGGAAACTCCCCATATCCGATGCTGATGGTCTTATGCAAAATACGCCCGTTGCTGATCCGGAACTCGCAGCCGGCCACGCTGGACAACAGCTTTTCGGCAATCTGCCCGGTCTCTCCCGAATCGATGTCCACCAGCACGATCAAGAACTCCTCGCCGCCGAACCGGATCACCAGATCCGCCGCCCGGACGTGATCCCGCAGCAGTTTGGCCAGGGTTTTCAGAACCGCGTCACCGGCGCCATGGCCATAGGTATCGTTGACCTGCTTGAAATGGTCCATATCGCACATCAACACCCCCAGACTCTTGTGGCGTCGCACGGCCCCGAAGCAGATCCCGTCGATGCACTCCTGCAAAAAGCGACGGTTGTGCAATCCTGTCAACGGATCCCGCAAGGCCGACTCCCGCAGGGTTTGCAGCAAACGTTTGGACTCGATGACCGGCAAAGACTCCTTGAGATACTGGCCCGCCTTGAAGATCCCATCGATCCGGCTTTGCCGTTCGGCATGGGTTTCGACCTTTTCCATGATGAACTGCACCAGTCCCACGGTGCCCCCCCCGATGGACATGGGCAGACAGGCGTGCTCATGGGTCTGATACAGCAGGAAATGACGACAAATGCGGGGAAAATCCATGGATGAGACTTCATGCCCGGTCTTTTTGGCCTTGCACAGCTCACAGTTGACCAGAATCTCCGGATTGCAAGGCAGAAGTTGGTCCTCGGCATCCTCCGGATAGACCACCTTCAGGGTATGGTTCATCACATCCACTTCGTAGATCAGACAGTGGGTCAGATTCAAGGCGCCGTGGAAGGTTTCCCACAAACGGGTATAGACATCTTCCAGGGTGTCATCCTCCTCGATCACCTTCTTGAAGTGGTTCAGCCGGGCGATGGACTCCATCAACCCATTGAACTCGTTCGACAGAACACCAATTTCGTCGATGGAGGTAATGGAGATGCGCTTGTGCAAATCCACATTGCCATTGCCGCTGGCGATCTCCTTGAGGCCCACGATCACCTTGCTCAACCGGTGGGTGATCCCCCGTCCCACCAGCCAGGCCAGCAACAAAGTCAACACCGCGAACACCGTGGCGCCACTGATGGACACCACCCGCAACTCCCGGATTTCCGTCACCACATCATCCATGTAGACGCCGCTGCCGATGACCCAGCCCCAGGGGGAGAATCCTTTGACAAACGACATTTTCGGCAATGGTTCCTTTCCCCCCGGCCTGGGCCAATGGTATTCCACAAACCCCTGGCCCTTGAGGGTCACCACTTCCACGAACTCCTTGAACAGCCGTTTGCCGTGGGGATCGGCGTAATCGGCCAACGATTTTCCTTCCAGTTCCGGGAAATTGGGATGCATCACCATCGCCGGTTGGGTGTCGTTGATCCAGAAGTACTCCTTTTCCCGATAGCGGAGTTGTCTCAAGGTTTCCCGGGCCAATTTTTTGGCCTGCTCTTCTTCCAAGACCCCTTTTTTGTACTCCTGGTGAAAAAAGCTCACCACTCCGTGAACCACCTCCACCACATGCTGAATACCGGCCTTTTTTTCGTCGATGATCCGCGACTGAATGTTGGGAATGAAATAGAAGAAGACAATCGACAGCAACATCAACACGCTGAGACAGGAGATGAACAGAATCTTGGCCAGAATCGACCACTGTGAAAAACGCAAACCATGCATCACGACTCTCCCACGGGTAAACCGGCACCATGCAACGCTCAAGAAGGGCTTCCAGGTTCCTGGATCACCGCCCGGACCTTCTGACGGTCGAAAAAGAAAATCACCAATCCGGGAAAGCTTCCCAGCATGTTCAACATCCGATACACCAGGAAAATGGTGCCATAGGGGGCTCCCGAGGGCACGGTTTCCAGCCAACGACACATCTGATCGAACGCCGCCTCCCCCACGCCAATTCCCCCGGGGGTCAAAGGGAGAAAATTGGCCATCCAGGCCCAGGGGGTGGCGAAGGCGTAGTCCAGGGGCGTCAAGGTGCCCACGCCCATGGCCATGGAGACCAGCACCAGTCCCATCAAAAGCAACCCCTGCAACACCAAGGTAAGCAGAAAAGCCATCAGCAGTTGGGGCAACGCATTCCGATAAAGACGGATGATATCCAACAGCCGCCCGAGCAACTGACCCAGGCGACCCGCGGCCAGCAGGCGGGCAAACCAGGCTTGTTCCGTCAGGAAATGCAGCAGCCGATACAGCACCACCGCCCCCACCGGCACCCCCACCACCGCCCCGAAGACCACACCGGCCATCAGTTGCAACGGTCCGATGCCGGTCACCACAGCGGGGTTGGACACAATCGCCAGCATGGCGATGAACAGCATACCATACAGTCCCACCGCCCGGTCCACGAACAAGGAAAGAAATCCCTCCAGCCGCTGTTCCGGGGCCACCCGGATCACCTGGGCCAACCGGACCGCATCCCCCGCCATGCCGCCACCGGGCAGAACCAGATTGCAATACAACCCCAGAAACGTCACCTTGTGTCCCCAGGACAAAGGCAACGCAATTCTCTGGGAACGCAACAGCACGATCCAACGCAAAGCCCCCAGACTGTAACTGACGGTGCTGAACAAAACCGCCATCACGATGGTCCAGGGAGAAGAGGAGAGCAGCCACAACGCGGCAAAATCCAGTTTGCCCTGATACCACAGCAAAGCGATCAAACTGACGCTCGCCCCCAGTTTGATCACCGGCAGCAACCGCTGCCACAGTGTCTGTTTCATGGGCACATTCCCCGACGGTGATCGTTCACCCCTTGCAAAACGTGACAGAATATCATGCACCACTCTCCCCCTGGAAGCACAATCACCGTCGTCGGATCAGAACCAACCCGGTTCTCGCCCCCACGGCGCGCTTCCCGGGGATTTTGACAACGCAGCTGGTTCATTTCCGTGGCCCTGGTGATAAAATTATGGCATAGTTGTTGATGTGAATGATAAACCTGACCCCATGCCCCATGGATTCAGACGATGTTTCACATTTCGTTCCAGAAATTGCCGATTGATCAGGAGAACCACTGTGAGTGAGTTTTTTGCCGGACTTTCCCTGGCCCCCCGCGACGAGGATGACGACGCTCAAAAACGCGGAAAGGAGGGAAAATCCCATGGTCTCTCTCTGGAATTCCAACCCCTGGACGACACAGACGCCCCGCATCCGGACGCTTCCGCTTCGTCCGCCGCCTCGTGGCGACTCCACGAAGAACCGGCCCCTCTGGCCTTCAATCCGGATGACGAAGCCACCTGTCTGGCTCCACCCGCGATGTTCCAGTTCCACGACGAGCCGGCCACGCCGACGCCACCATCCAGCGACACATTTGACCGCGAATCCATCCGCCCGTCTCCGCCCCCGACCCTGGCGTTCGACGACGAAGCCACCTGTCTGGCTCCGCCCCACTCCCTGGTCTCCGATGACGAGGCCACGGTCATGGCCCCCACCACCCGCTCCACCACCTCCCCCGTCACCGCGTCGGTCACCGCGTCGGTCACCCGGGGAGGCCATACCCGCGCACCTTTGAATTATGGAGATGAAAACACCTCCCTGCCCACCCTGACCCAACTGGACCCGGATGGAGACGGCGCCACCGAGGCCACCCGCGCCCGGGAACCGATCAACTCCGACGCCCTGCCCATCGGTCACATGCTCATGTGGTACCGGATCGAACAGGTGCTGGGTCAGGGGGGCTTCGGATTGACCTATCGGGCCAAGGATACCCGGCTCAACAACTTTGTGGCCATCAAGGAGTATCTGCCCACCCAGTTGGCCAGCCGTGGCACCGATGGGGGCATCCATCCCAAGGGACCGGATCAGGAGGAACCCTTCATCAAAGGTCGGGAACGCTTCCTCAACGAAGCCCGCACCCTGGCCCGCTTCAAACATCCGGCGCTGGTGCGGGTGGCCACCTTCTTTGAAGAGGCCAACTCCGCCTACATGGCCATGGAGTTCGAGGAAGGCGAATCCCTCGGCTCGGTACTCAAGGCGAAAAAAACCCTGGAGGAACCGGAACTCCTCAAGATCGTCATGCCGCTGCTGCAAGGACTTCAGGCGCTGCACGCGGAAAACATCATCCATCGGGACATCAAGCCGGACAACATCTTCATTCGCAAAAAAGATGGCACGCCGGTGCTGCTGGACTTCGGTTCCGCCCGCAAGACCGATGCCGGGGACAACATGACCGCCATGCTCACCCCGAGCTACGCCCCCATGGAGCAGTATTTCGAGGATGCCAGCCGTCAAGGCCCCTGGACCGACATCTACGCCATGGGTGCGGTGATGTACCGGATCATCAGCGGTCGCAAGCCGGTGGGAGCGCCGCAACGCAGCAACGCCATCATGCGCAATCAGCCGGATCCCCTGGTGGCGGCGGTGGAAGTCGGCATCGGACGCTATTCGGAATCCCTGCTCAAGGCCATCGACGTAGCCCTGGCGGTGGTGGAGACGGATCGTCCCAAAACCATCCAGGAGTGGTTGAAGTCGGTGGAAGTCGCCATGCCGGAGGAAGAACTCCACGGCATGGAACGGGTGATGAGCAAACTCCCCAAGGATCCGAAACTCAAGGCCGCGGTCATCGGGGTGATGCTCCTGACCCTCGGCGGTCTGGGCTATGGGGCCTGGAGCCTCATCAGTCAGGCGGCAGGTCCGCCGGTACTCACCCAGGCGGAAATTCAAGCCCAGGCCATGGCCGCCCTCAAGGCCAAAGCCGACCAGGGCGACGTGGCCGCCATGCGGGAGATGGCCGAACGGCATCTGAAAGGGGATGGATTTTCCAAGGATCTCACCGTGGCCCTGAACTGGTACCGTCAGGCGGCCAAACAAGGCGACGCCGTCTCCCGGTTTGAACTGGCCACGGCTTACGCGTCGGGCAACGGCGTGCCCAAAAACGAGGAGAAGGCGGCGGAATACTACGAACAGGCCGCCCAGCAGGGACACCCCAAAGCCCAGGCCCGCCTGGCGGAAGTCCTGGAAAACGGTCACGGCATCAAGGCCGACGCCGCCAAGGCCCTGGAATGGCACGAAAAGGCCGCCAAACAAGGGGATGCCAACTCTCAATACAAAATGGGGGTGGCCCACGAAACCGGCTCCGGCATGCCCAAGAACGATCAGACCGCCCTGACCTTGTACCTGGCGGCGGCAGACAAGGGAGTGGCCGAGGCCCAATTCAAGGCTGGCCTGTTTTTTCTGTCGGGACGGGGCACCCAGGCCGATCCCGCCAAGGCGGCCCAATGGCTGCTCAACGCCGCCCAGAAGGATATCGCGGAAGCCCAGTTCCAGTATGCCCAACTGCTGACCAAAGGCACCGGAGTCGAAAAAAATCCCAAAGAGGCGGCCCGCTGGATTTTCAAGGCGGCCAACCTGGAACACCCGGAAGCGCAACTGCAACTGGCGATCCTGTTTGAACGGGGCGCGGGCATCCGACAGGATGGCATTCAATCCTTCAAGTGGTACCGCAAGGCGGCGGATCAGGGCAACCTCAAGGCGCAATTGATTCTGGCGGAGATGTACCGCTCCGGCAAAGGGGTGGATCAAAACTTCCAGGAAGCCACCCGCATGTTTGAAATGGCCGCCAAACAAGGCAACGCCGAAGCGCAAAACGGTCTGGGCACCCATTACCGCTTTGGTCTGGGCCCCCCCAAGGATGCGGAACAGGCGATCCAGTGGTTCCAAAAAGCCGCGGAACAGGATCACCCGGATGCCCAGTATCACCTGGGCGCCATGTACGAAAACGGCGAAGGGATCAAACAGGATTACGCCAAGGCCATCGAATGGTATCGCAAGTCCGCCACCAAGGGTCATACCGGCGCCTTGAGCAGCATGGGCTGGATGCACGAAGAGGGCAAAGGGGTGGCGGTGAATCTCAACGAGGCGGCCAAATGGTATCAAAAAGCCACCTTGCGGGGAGATGCCCGTTCCCAGAAAAATCTGGCCTGGATGTACGAAGAGGGACGGGGCGTCAAACGCAACACGCCCATGGCTTTTGCCCTCTACACCCTGGCCGCCGCCCAGAAAGACAAGGACGCCAAACGCAACATCACCCTGATCACCCAGGACATGACCCCGGAACAATTGCGCAAAGGAGCCGCACTGGTCAAGCAACTCGACGAAATCGTGCAAAAGTTCAAGGAACTCCGGGAAAAGAAACATCAAACCTCCCCGGTCAGTCAGGCGGCCTCCTCCGGCAATCCGGTCCACAAGACCCCCTGACCCCATCCAATCAAAAAAAGGGCCGGGAAGTCAAATCCCCGGCCCTTTTTCACACATGCTCCCGTTTCCTGCCCCCCATCCGCCCCATCACAGGTCCAGAGGGATCATCCCCTGGCGGGGTATGGGGCACAGCCCCACGGTTCGATTGGGCGACTGTTCGTCAAAACGCACCAGACGAACGCCCCATCGTTTATTGTCCCGCCCCTTTCAGGGCGTTCATCACGTCGGAGTAGTTCTTGAGCATCTGCAACGCTTCCCCCACGTTGCCAGACGAAGCCGACCCGGCGGGAACCTGGGCGGCGACCACTTTCGACTCCTCTTTTTTCTCTTCCTTTTTCTCTTCCTTCTTCTTTTCCACATGAACCGGGTTGAACACCTTGACCCACTGCCGAATGGAACGACCGGCGATCAGGACTTTTTCCGTGGTGATGGTACGGACCTTGGCTCCGGATTCCCCTTTAAGTTCATCTCCTTCCTGATACATCTCCCCGTCGATCACGGCAAAGCGGTCCGGCCCGGAAACATAGGCCATGGAGACCACATGGCTGCCCAGATCCTCTTCGGGACGGTTGGAAATGGCCTGATCCGACGCCACATGCTGACTGGAATAACCCAGCATTTCCATGGCCACGCTCCCGGGAACCTGAGACGGGGGCACCCGCAACTGATCGAGTTCCGGCATCAAGGTGCGGATGTCGGTTCGGGCCTTGTCATCCACCACCGGGACCGGTTTTTTTTCCTTCATGGCCGCGCCGCCGGGGGCCAGCACGATCGGCTTGACCACGGGTTGCAACGCCAGCCACGTGAAATATCCGCCGGTGGCAATCACAGCGGACACAGTCAGGGCCATGGAAATCAAACCCATATGTTTTGCTTTCATGGTAGCCTACTCCCTCTCCAGTTTGAGGGTAAACTGCAACTCGGCGACATCGGTGGAGAAATCGCTCTTGAGTACCCGATAGTTGCGACTGGTCAAGCCGGCGATGAAGGCCTCATGATCCTGGCTGGCCTGGGGGAAGCCTTCCTTGATGCGTCCTTTCAGGGTCATCAGGATTTTGGAGTGATCATCGTACTCCACCTGCACCTGATCGAACTCGATCTTGCCCTTGAGGGATCCGGAAACGTCGTTGAGCACCCCTTGCAAAGAAGGCGCGGCCTTGAGGCGATTCAGGTTGTCGGAAAAGGCGACCATTTGCTGATAGCCGGGATCCAGAAGATCGACCTTCAGGCTGGCCATGGTCTTGACATCGGTCAGTTGATTGGCCTCTTCGGTCAACACGGTGGCCTGACGTTGCAGGGCCAAGGCTCCGAGATACAGACCGGCCACGATCAACAAGGTGATGAAAGTGGCCCAGGGCAACAGACGTTGCGCCTGATAGCGCACCCGATCCAGAGTCGGAGAGGAGGAGTCCGCCACCGACAGATAGGTCAGCACCTCCGGAATGGAGGAGACCACGAAGGCATTGTCCTTCATTTCAAACAGGCGGGGTTTCAGCGGTTTGAACGGAACATTGAAATTTTTGGCCAGTTTGTGTCCCCACTCCGCGGACATCAACCGGGACTGCTCCTTGCCCAGGGAACTGGCCTCTCCTCCCCCGACCCAACCCGTGGCGGTGGAGGAGGCTTCCCGGGTCTGACCAAAGCCGGAAAAACCGGTTTTGCCGGACATGGCGGAGTGGGAAGTCAAGGAAGCATCCTCCTGTTCCACCCCCGCCAGCCAGTTGAAGTGGACGATCAGATCGGGTTTGCCCTGCAAATCAGCGAACAGGGCGCGAATCTCCTGTCCCACGGTTTCGGCCTGATTTTCCTTGGCCTCCGGGGTGTTGCCATAACTGGAGACCCGACTGGAGGCCAAGGCCTGACCGGAACGTCCCACCAACAGATCCACATGCCGATCATGCTCGAACAGCACCACCACGGTCTTGTTTTTGGAAAAGGCCCGCAGGCAGGCGTAAAGCAAGGCATTGACGGAAAAAAGCAGATGGTGATCCGGATCGTCATGGGCCCGGTCTTCGTAGGCGCTGTAAAGTTCGCCTTCCACCACGGTGAAGAAAAGCTCCGTGGAGGTCTTGCCCCGTGCCCGTTTCCAGTGGGTACAGACCCGGGCGTGTTCTTCGCTGTCACCGCTCTCCAAAAGCCGTCTCTGGGTGACGATTTCAGCGTACTTCACCGGCGCCTCAACCGTCATGAAACGGGGGACGGCACCACCGAAATCGCTGAAGATCCACTTGTTCCCCTTGACCGTGGAGATATCATCCAAAAGTTCGGCGGATCTGCGATGCATCCGATGGGTAGCCCCATCCAGCTCTACAATCCATTCATCCAACAAGGATTTTCTCATCGTGTTTCCATCCGGTTAGCCACTTTCCAATCCACCCGGCGCCCTTCTCCACCAGGACGACGACGATTTGACACCCGCCACGGCATCGGTCAACTCCTTGGGAAAACCAGGTAATGACCCGTCAAAGAGAGCAACACCTTTTCCCCGGGAACCGGCGGCGGCGTGGTCGGAGCGCCCGGTCCCATCCCGGCCTTGGTGGTCATCAGGGTCACGATGGACGGGGGCAACGACTCCTTGGCGAACAAAGAGGTGATTTCCAGCTTTTTGGGCTTGAAATAAAATCGGGATGAAGGGCCGGCATTGATCAGCAAGGCGCGCAATTCGCTCACGGTGATCAACTTTTCCTTGATATCCACCTTGTAGGTGGTCCACCCCTGACGCTCATCCAGCCGGTTATCCTCCGCCGACTTGACGAAAGTCCGCACCTCTGTGGAAAATTTTCTGTATTCCTGGATCTTTTCCATCTGACGATCCAGTTCCGCACGGATCCGTTTGGCCTCGTCCAGACGCTCGCTGGCCGCGATATGATCCTGATAGGCATTCCAGAGCAGATGGGCGCTGTAGGGCATGCCCACCAGGATTCCCAGGGCCACCATAAAATAAAGCGACCGTCCCAACAGGGCAATCATCGATTGCAAGACGTTCAATAGCGCGACTCCTCTACAAAAACAGGGTGCTTGGCAATTTCACTATCTTCCGATAAAAATGGAAAAAAAGCAATACCGATGCCATTTCTTCCACACACACTCAAAAAAGCCCTGCATTTTCGCCTTCCACCCCACCCGCCGCCACCCGCATCAGCCCATCGCCCCACCCTGGACACTGGGGTATCCTGGACTTTGCAACGCTTGATTGTTTTTGGCCCTCTCGCCCCTCAAGCCCCCCTTACGCATCCAATTGCGACAGCACACCTCTTGCTTGCAAATGGGAACACTTTTTGCTTGGCGCCATGCACGCCTCTCAAACTACTGCCAGAATACACACAGAGAGAACTAGAACATTTTATAAACATGGATGGATCATTTTTTATGTTGACAAAAAGGAATATTTCAGAAACAATTTACATTTCCTTCTTTAAATTGAATTCGGAAACCAAACCGGAAACCCCATCAGCACCATCAAGGAGTCTTACAAATGAACAGCATCCGCGCCGCCCTCCGGCAACGCAAGGAAGAAGGCTTTTCCCTCGTGGAAATGGCCATCGTCCTGGTGATCATCGGCCTGATCGTCTCCGCCATCGCCGTGGGCAAAACGACCATGAGAAAAGGCGAAGCCACGAAAGCCTATCAGCAATATCTCAACCCCTGGATTCAAAACGCCCTCAACACCTACCAGGGCACGGGTACAGCCGGTTGGGGTACCAACGCCGACCTCAAGGACACCTACAATTTTGGTGCCGGCACCATCGCCAAGACCACCAGCTATCCCACCTATACCGCTGGCATTCTGGAGATGCGCTTCACCCTGACAAGCCTCACCGCCGATGAATCCCAGGAATTGATGGGTGTGTTCAAAAATGCCCTGACCAACTCGGCGACCTCCGTGACGGTTAGCACGACCTCTCTGCAAGTGACCTTCAACGTTCCGGCTGTTTCGCAGACCGCCACCGGCACGTAATCGGCTTGCAGCACACATCAAGCGGATTCCCGATACCCCGGGAATCCGCTTTTTTTATGCCACTCCTCCATGGCCCATCCCATGTCAAAAACACTTCAATCCACCATGACTCAGCCTCTGTTGTGGTGGATTGGACTGTATTGGCTCATTACCCCCAATTACAATCTCATCCCGGATATCCAGCTTTCCGCCTACGACGAACAACGGTTCTTTGAGTTGCTTCTGCTTGCTTGCGGCATGCTTTTGACCCTCGTGCCGCCATTCCGCTCCCAATGGCTTGGGGTTTTGCATGCGATCCCCGGTCGCCTGCAAAGCGTAGTCGCACTTTTTTTCCTGTGTGGTATCCTGTCCGCGTTGCTGGCCCACTCTCCCCAGGCGGCCATCCAGGAGGTATCCCTGCTGATGATGCTGACCATGCTCGCCATCGGCATCGCCGCCCACCTGCGCACCCACGGGGAGCAGGCTGTGGTGCTGGTCGTGGTGTTGATGATGGGGGCTTGCACCTGGATCAGCCTGCTGTTGCTGGATGATTTTTTCTACTTTCTCGAATATATGAAGTTCATGCTCGACCCGACCCGATTCTTTTCCCGTTTTGTCAGCCTGCGCTTTTTCAACCAGTTCCAGACCTGGACCTTTCCCCTACTCGCGCTGCCCTATCTCTTCTGGTCCGCACGTCTGGGACGCTGGAAATGGGCACTCTATCTGCCGAGCGCCTTGTGGTGGGCTTGGTGGATGTTCACCGGTGGCAGAGGCGTATTGATGGCCATGGTGGTGGTTTGTGTCACCCTTGGGGTCATGTTTCGCAAACAGGCTCTGCCCTGGCTGCATTTTCAAGGGCGTGCGCTGCTGGCAGGATTAATAATTTATATCGTCTTATTTGAAACACTAATCCCCGCCAATACCAGCGAAACTCTGCTGCGGTTGCACGATCCCGCCCGACTGAAGCTGTGGTCCGCCGCGTGGCAGATGATGATGGAACACCCCTGGCTGGGCATCGGCCCCCAACATTATGCTTGGTATTATCCCTACCAACTGGCCGCGCATCCCCACAACCTCTCACTGCAAATCCTGGCGGAATGGGGCATTCCCGCCTTTGTGGCCTCTGCGGTGATCACGATTTGGGGCGGGCTGGGATGGTTTCGGTCGGCTGCGGGACAGGTGAAAGAGGAGTCGGTCACCTCACCGGTGCTGCACCACACCCGCATCGCCCTGACCGGTTCATTCGTGGCCGGCATCACCCATGCCCAGGTATGCGGACTGCTGGTGATGCCCATCAGTCAAGTGACGGGGGCCTTGGTCTTGGGCATGATGCTGGGCCTGCATCAACATACGGCCCCCTCGACTCCCCCTCTGGTCTCCGTCTCCTCCCGATCCCAGGCTTGGATCCTGGGCCTGGCGGGCCTGATGCTCGTCTCGGTCTTGAGCTGGAGCCTGTTCCCCAAAATCACCCGCTTGCAGGATGACAAACTCCACTTCACCCAAGCCTATCCCAAACTTCCATACGCGCCGCGATTCTGGAATCAGGGGTTGATTCATCTGCCGGAGGCGGCTCCGCCCCCCCCTAACCCCTCATGACAAAAAATCACTGCCCCCCGCGCACCGGCCAGACATACAAATTACTGACCGTGCTTTGCCCCTGACCGGGAGGAGCCTTGCGATTGGAAGAGACCACACCATCGGTAAAATCCACATACCACGCCTTGGTCGTATCGCTGGCCAAAGGGGTGCTGGTCCAATACTTGTCCGCCTGAAGAGAAACGAAGGGATGTCCAGACTGCACAGGCACGCTGGTATTGCCCAAATCCAACAGGCTTTCCAGTTCCAGACGCGATGGCAAACGCCAGTCGGTGTAACTGCCCGTGTAGGTGTTGCTGGAACAGTTGTTGGTAGAGCGCGTGGTATTGAACGCAACGATTTTGGTCAATGCCGCGGACCATTGCATGGAACCCCAGCAGTTGGCATTCTTCAACCACATCAAACCGGTTAATTTATCCACGACACTGCCATCACTCCGGTCACTAAAACGGGTGGTTGGCCATGCCACGCCTTTTTGCAAATCCCCGTCTTCACCGCTGCGCGCACCATCGTATCCAATCGTCTGACCGGTCTTTGGAACCAGAGCACTGGATGCGCACCCATCGGCACTCACGCCCAAGAGGCCTGACAATCCCATCACAAACAGACCTGCGATTGCAAAATTCTGCCTCATGCGTCATCCCCTTGCTACTGACCACCCCGTACCGGCCAAACATAATACTGCTTCGATTTGGTATCACTGGC
This sequence comes from Magnetococcales bacterium, assembly GCA_015231755.1. Lineage (NCBI taxonomy): Bacteria > Pseudomonadati > Pseudomonadota > Magnetococcia > Magnetococcales > Magnetococcales bacterium. The sequence continues at coordinate 87,818 of JADGAZ010000002.1, forward strand.
AATCGCGGCACTGTCCAGACTCACGGCCCAGGCATTGTTCGCCGGTTGACTGATGGCATAGGAAGTGCTGGTCCAGTACCAATTGTTCTGCACATTTTCCGGCGCGGGCAATCCGCTTGTGGGCACGGGAATGGCGGGTGAGTATCGTCCCATATCCAACAAACTGCTCAACTCCCGACGATTGGGCAGACGCCAATCGTTTAATGTGCCGGTGTATGTGGGAGATGTGGTGCAATTATAGCCCGTGGTGCGACTGTTCAAGGCCGTCACCTTGTCCAGGGCCTGGGTCCAGGTCATATTTCCCCAACAATTCGCATTCTGCAACCAACTCAATCCGGTCAGATTGTCCGTGATCGATCCATCCCCGTTGTCCGAGAAACGGTAAACCTGATACCACAAAATGCCAATGTTGGAGGTTCCGGTCAACTGGGCAGTACTGATATCATCTCCGGCAGCCGTCGCCGTGGCGGTGGCCAGATATTCAGACGAATAGTTCTTGCCCATCGACACCACACCGCTTCTCACCGTCAATTGAAACAGACGATTGACGGTATTCCCCACCCCATCCTTGAGATAGATGCGAATATCGTGCTTGGTTCCCGTGGAACTGCCATCCCCCAGATCAAACTCGGAACTGCCTGTCATGGTCAACGTCGAGGAACTGCCCGATGCAAACGACGCTCCGCACCCGCCACTCCCCACCACCGAGACGGAGGCGGGAGATGCAAAGGAGAGATCACCATTCAAAAGGCCGCTGGCAATCGCACTGCTTTCCACACACCATTGATAACTGGAACCACTGCCACCCTGGGCCGTAAACGTCTGGGTTCCATAGGTCTCAAGCTCGAAACCAACCGGCAACGCATTGGCAACCAGGGTCAAGGTGGTGCTGGATTCCAGATCCTGGCAACCAAAAGACTTCTTCAATTCATCCAATGTCACCCACTCCAGAATATCATCCGTATCATCGGTGATATCGCTCGGAGTGCCATTGTTGCTGTACACGGTATTGGGAAAGGGGGTGGAGACGGCAATGGCGCCGGCGGTTTTGTCGGGTGTGGTGGTGGCGTTGTTGACCTGGCCGTTGCGGCCATTGCTCCAGATCACCAAGGCCACACTGCTCAAACTGTCCACCGAGAGATAACCGGAAGGGGTGGCGCACACCGAGCCTGTGGTGACCAAACGGCTGTCAAAGGCGTATTGAATGGTATTTTGATACCCATCGAGCTGATTGGGAACCACACCACCAAACTCCGTGGCATTCGGCAAGCGGCCATTGGCGGTGGCGTAACCAATCAAGGCGCTCTTGTCGGCACGCAACGCCGAGACCGTTTTTTCCCGCCCGATGGTCTCCATGTTGGGGGCCAGCAAGGTCAACGTGGAGACGCCAATGGCCACGACCATCATGAACAGCGCCATGCCAATCAGGCTGAAACCGGCGGATTTTTCAGTATTCATGACCACTCCGCAACACCCGGGCACGGTTTTTCGGTTCCGAACGACGAGCCCCGGCCCCTGCTACTGGTTGACATACAGACTGAACCGCCTGCTGACCGTATAGGCGTTTGTATCCTTGAGATACACCACCAAATCATAAGGGCCACCCTGATCGGTGGAAACAAAGGCCGAATTGCCCGTCATGGTCAAGGTGCTGCCCACCGAGGCCGGAGCGGTGCAACTGCCAAACGCGGTGGCGGGGGTCACGCCTGCGGTGGCGGTGAACGTCAGCTTGCCGGATCGGGTGGTATCCGGGAACTCGACACACCAGTAGTACGGCGCAAGCCCCCCATCCGGTGTAAAGGTCACGGTGCCATAGGTGGAACCGACGATCCCCACCGGCATGGACGAGGCCAGAATCTTCAACGAACTTCCCCCGCACCCGGCAGCGGCTTTCAATTCCGACATGGTGGCCCAACCCACCAGATCGTCGCTGGTGGTGCCTTCCTGATACAAAGGAACCGTATAGGTGGCGGCAGCCGCGATGGCACCTGCGGTCTTGGCGTTGCTGGTGGCGCCGTCGTACCCCATGCTCCAGATCACGAACGCCACGTTGCTGACCGAAAAATTGACGCTACCATCGGACTTCAAGACCTGGACGGTCAGATTGGTGCTGTCCCGGTTGCATACGGCGTTGGCGGAGGTCAGATTGGTATCATACGCGTATTGCAAGGTATTTTTCTGTCCATCCTGCACGCTGTTGACCACACCCGTATTGGAAATGGTGGAAGGCAGGTATTTATGCGCCCCCCCGTAACCGACCAGGGCTTCCACGGCATGACGCACGATGGTTTCGTTCTTGTTTTTCAACGCCTGCCGCATGGAGGGGGTGTAGGCGGTGATGCCGCCGGCGATGATCAGGCCGATGATGATCATGACGATCGACAGTTCAATCATCGAAAACCCGCCGCTCCGTTTGCGAACCGGGGATATCGTGTCATGGTTCATGGTCATGCGATCCTTGGCGATTGGAGAAGCCATCCGGCCTGGACGATAACCCACCGGAAAAAGGTTTCCGGGTCGAATTTTTGTCCAGGTTTCACGGATGGTTGCAGGATAACACAATCCCTGCCGGGGTGATATTCTTTTTTGTCGCCCGCCCGACTCATCCCACCATGCTGTACAACGGCATGAACATGCCCAAAAGCAGCACCACGAACATGCCGCCTCCCAACACCAAGGCGATGGGCTCAATGCTTTTGCCCAGGGTCTTGACGGTGTCGTCCAGGCGTCGTCCATACTCTTCGGCGGCGAAGTCCAACTGGGTGGACAAGGCGCCGCTGACCTCGCCGATACCGATCATGCGCACCACGAAGGGCGGAAAGATTTTGGCGTCGGCAAAAGAGACCCGCAGTCCCAGACCATTGATCAATCCGGCGCGCACTTCGAGCATCTTTTCCTTGTAGACCTCGTTGCCCAGCGATCCCCCCAGGATGTCGATGCTCTTGATCACATCCACGCCGGCATTGAGCAACAGGCTGAAATATTCGGTGATGAAGGCCAGATTGGAGGCGTTGATGATCCGGCTGATGATCGGCAGCCACAGCATGAATCCATGGACCTTGCGGCGAAAAATATAAACCTTTCTCATCAAAGTTTTGAACGTGACAAAAAACACGAACATCCCCAACCCGATGAATCCCAGATAATCCCGCAGGAAGTCCGCCGCCCCGATGATGCCTCGGGTCAAAGCGGGCAGTTCCTTGCCCGTGGCCTGCAACAAAGGCAGCATCATCGGCACCACGAAATACAGCCAGAACGCCATGGCGCCGATAATGGCGGTGAACATGAACGCCGGATACATCAAGGCACTTTTGGTTTCCCGGAAGATCTTATCCACCTTGATCATGTGCAAGGAGGCATCCTTGATGGTGCGATCCAGCGAGCCGGTCTCTTCGCCGATGCGCATCAGAAACAGGGTGGTATCCGGAAAGAAGCGGCTCCAGCTTTTGGCGGCCTCCGACAGACTGGCTCCGGAGTGGATACGGCTGACCAGATCCTGTCCCAGTTTGGCGAGGGTGGGATTTTCGTTATCCGCCATGGCGTCCTGGATGGCGGCCACCACCGGAATGCCGGACTTGAGCATGATGGCCACGTTGTTGAGGGCTTCGGCCATGGTGGCCACATCGACCTTGGTTTCAAAGAACCGTTCCAGAATGCCGTAGAGGGTGCCCACCACCGGATGCAACGCCCGGGCGAAAATCACCGCGCCCCCTTTGCGCTCCAGATAGGAGGTGGCGGAAATGGGACTGTCGAAGGGCAAATGGATCAATCCGCCACGAATCACGCCTTCCTTGGCGATCAGCTTGTAATAAAAATAGGCCATGCGTGCCCGCTCCCGCTCAATGTCCCAACACCCGAATCACTTCCTTGACCGTGGTCTGGCCAAGTTTCACCTTGCGGGAGGCGCAATGGAAGATGGTCCGGTAGCCATGCTTGATGGCGGACTCTTCCATGGTGTCCACATCCACATCCCGACCGATCATGCCCGCCAGTTCCCGGTTGGAACGCAAAATTTCATAGATCAGCGTCCGCCCCATGTAACCGCTGTGATGGCAATCCTCGCAGCCCCGGCCCCGCCACAGGGTGGTGATTTCCGGATCCCGCAGATAGGCCAGTTCTTCGGCAGACGGATGATACTCCTCCTTGCATCCGGGACAGATCTTGCGCACCAGTCGTTGACTCACCACCCCCACCAGGGAGTCCGCCAGCATGAAGTTGGGAATCCCCAACGAACGCAAACGGGGAATGGCCCCCAAGGCGGTATTGGTATGCAGGGTGGACAGCACCAGATGGCCGGTTTCCGAGGCGGAAACCGCGGTCTGGGCGGTTTCGGTGTCACGGATTTCACCCACCAGGATCACATCCGGGTCGTGACGCAGGAAATAACGAATGGCGCTGGCAAAGGTGTAACCGGCCTTGACGTTGATCTGGGTCTGCCGAATCAGAGGAATACGGTACTCGATGGGGTTTTCGACGGTGAGAATGTTTTTTTCCGTGAGGTTGAGACGACGCACCGCCGCGTACAAGGTGGTGGTCTTGCCGGAACCCGTGGGACCGGTCAACAGCACGATGCCGAAAGGTTCGTTGAAGATTTCGGTCATCAGATCCAAATCCTCGTCGAACACCCCCAACTGACGCATGCCCATGAAGTCACCCTTGGCGGGCAACAGACGCAGCACCAGATTTTCGCCGTAGGGGCAGACCGTGGACGAAACGCGGAAATCGAACTGATTGTTCAAGATCATCTCGGAGAAACTGCCGTCCTGGGGAAGACGCTGCTCGGAGATGTCCATGCCGGCTTTCATCTTGAGGGTGGAGGTGAGGCGTTTGAAGGTCAACGGAAGAGCGAACTGGGCGCGCATCACGCCGTCCACCCGGAAAGCCACGCTGATGGACATGTCCATGGGGCGGATATGGATGTCGGACGCCCGGGCCTTGACCGCCAACTGCAACAGATGATTCACGAACGAATCCAGGGAGCGCACCCCGTCCCGGTCCGCCGCCAGGAGTTGGATCTCCTTTTGGATGAGCCGTTCCACCGGGTTTTCCAGGAAGTAATAATAATACTGGATGGCGTTGATGATCTTGCTTTTTTCGCCTTGGCGCACCCGGGGTCTCAAACCGGTGGCCCGGGCGATGAATTTTTCCAATCCGTCCACGTCGTCGGAGTAGGTGACGACGATCACCTCTTTGGCGTCGTTGAAATAGGGCAAAAACTTGTGGGCCATGCAGGCTTGAATGTTGAACAGGCGCAAACTCTCCGGAGAGGGCCGTTTCTGGTCCACATCCACATACTTGCGTCCGTCCTGATCGGCGATGGTGGTGGCGATGTCGTACTGGGAGATGAAACCCAACCGTTCGAGGATTTCACCCACCCGTTCCCGGGTCACCTTCTGGTCTTGCAGGGCCAGTTCGATGTGGGAGTCAATGATCAGCCCCTTTTCTTTCAGGAGCTCACCGATCTGTTTGGTGACTTTTTCCGCCTCGGCCATCTTTCACGTCTCCCCGAACCTTCCAACCCTTGCCGCTGGTCCCTTATCGCCGCGCCGTTGGCGACAGCCCCATGATTATCCCTTTCCGACCGAATTTCAACTCCATCTCCCGCAAAAGCTGTTCCGCCTGCCCCCGCTCCTCCACGGGCGGAGTGCGCAACGCATACCAGGTATTGCCATCCGGTTTGGAAATGTTGGCAATCACCGTCTCCACTCCCTTGTCGGCAAACCCCTTGCGAAACCGCTCCGCCTCGGCCTCGGTGCGCACGCTGGCCAACTGAATCACCCAGATCCCCCGCCCCGACAATACCCCCCCCTTCTCCCGGGTTCCGGCTGATGCGCCCGCCTTCTCCTTTTCCCGGGCCGGAGGCGTTGCCACGAGCTTGTCCCGGGTCGGGGAGGGATGGCCCTGTTCCTGACTCAACCAAAACAAGGTGGCGATATCCGGATAACCGGTGACCGGCAGATTGCGCTGCTTTTGGAACTGGGTCACGGAACTCATGGTCTTGCGGCCGACGATGCCGTCGGAAGGATCCGAGTAGAAGCCCACCCGGCTCAACTGCTCCTGCAAGGCCCGCACCTCCGGCCCGGAATGATCATAATAAAACGACTTGATGACAATATCCGGCTGCCAGAACAACAGCCGCTTGCCCCCGTGGTTCAACACCGCATGTTTCTGCTCCAGTCCAGGAGGCAACGCCGACAGGGAGACCAGATGCAAGCCCTTTTCCTCTTCCACCCGTCGAGCCACCCCTTCCAGCCATCCGTCAGCCAAACCCCGGGCGAACATCCCCTCGTACTCCCCCAGACCATAGGCCGCCAGAAACCGTTTCAGCTCGGGGGTGACACTGCCCGAATCCCGGGCCTCGCCACGACCACCCGGAGCGGAAAGCTCGGCAATGCGCTCACGGGCGATACGCAGTTCCTGTTTGGCCTTCTCCGCCTCCACCCGCGCCAGATCCACATCCTGGGCCACCCGCTCCCGGGCCTGAACCGCCTCCTCCATGGCCTTGCGGGCCCGGGCCTCCGCCTCTTTGGCCCCGGCTTCCGCCTGCTTGCGGGCCTGACTCAACTCTTCCATGGCCTGGGCGCGTTTTTTGGCCTCTTCCTCGGCCTTGGCCACCAACGCTCCCGCCTTGGCCGCTTCCGCCTCCCGCTCCTCCATCGCCTTGGCGTGGGCGCTCCTGGCCTGGGACAAAGCCTGCTCACGGCTGGACTGATCCAGATTGCGCGCCTGCTCGATGGCCTTGATCCCCCGCTCCGACTCCTCCCGCAGCTTCCGGGCCTCCTCTTCCGCCCGCTTGCGGGCCGCCAAAGCCTCGTTCAACACCCGCTGCGCCTCGACCTTGCCCTTTTCCAGCTCCTGACCGCTCTTCTCCTGCTCGGCTTGCACCCGGGCCAACTCCCGGGCCGACTCCTCCCGCACCCGTTTGGCTTGCGCCTCCGCCTCACGCTGTCCCTCTTCGGCACGCTTCAGCTTGGCCTCCGCCTCGGCCTTGGCCGCCGCCACCGCCTTTTCCGACTCCACACGCAACGCCTCGATGCGCTGCAAAGCCGCCTGGGCCTCCTGACGGGCGGTCTGCGCCTCTTTTTCCGCCTGCTCCCGGGCCCCCTGGGCCACGGTCAAGGCCTTCTTCTCCTCTTCGGAATGAACCGCCCGGGCTTCCGCCTCCTGACGGGCCTTGTCCGCCGCCTCCTGAGCGCTTTTGGCACTGGCTTCCGCCGCCTTACGGGCCTCCGTCGCCGTGACCAACGCCTTGCCACGGGCCTCCGCCTCGGCTTGGGACTCGGCCAACCGGCGATGGGCCTCCGCCGCTTCCGCTTCGGCCTTGCGCTTGGCCTCCGTGGCCTCGGTCAACGCCTTGGCCTGACTCTCGGCACGGCTCCGGGCCTCCGCCAACGCCCCCTCGGCGCGGCCAGCCGCGGCCTCGGCAGCCTCCCGGGCCTCCCGAGCCTCGCTCAACGCCTTCTTGCGCGCCTCGGCTTCCACCTGGGAAACCTCCCGGGCATTGGCCACCTGGGTCAACGCCTTGGCTTCCACCACCTGGGCCTGGGCCACAGCCCCGCGGGCCTTCTCGCTTTCGGCGCGGGCCTTGAGCAGCTCCGACGCCGCCGACTCCCGAGCCGCCCGGGCCTGCTCCAGTTCTGCCGATGCCCGCTCCCGCTCCGACCGGGCGCGGGCCAACTCCGCTTCCACCTTCTCTTGCGCCAGCCGCACCGACTCGCTCTCCACGCCCCGGCCCGCCCCCTGTAACCACTCCCCCCGCCACCCCATGACCGCGATCGCCAAACCCGCCGCCGCCAACACCCCCGGTCCGATCCGCCAGCCCCAACGCTTCCAGTTCACCGCCGGGCGGCTCATGTTCAGCTCACGGGCCACTTCCAGAATCAGACGCCGACTCAACCGCATGGTATTGTAGGCGAACAATCCGTACAAACAGCGATCCATCAAGTTGTTGAGCCGACGGGGATTGCCTCCGGTCAACACGTGCAACAAACGATAGGAGGCATCGGGAATCGTCACCCCCCCGGATGACCCCGCCGAAGTGAGCTTGAAGGCGATATACCGCTTCAACTCCTCCAGGTCATAAGGCCGCATGCGGGCATGCACCACAATCCGGCTCTTGAGCTGCCGCAATTCGTGGGCGTCAAGTTTGGTTTCCAGCTCCGGTTGACCCACCAGAAGAATCTGCACCAGCTTTTCGGCGTGTTCTTCCAGGTTGGAGATCATCCGCACCATCTCCAGACTCTCCATGGTGAGATTCTGGGCATCGTCGATGACAATGGCGCAATTGATCCCGGCGGCGTAACGGTCGATCAAAAACCGATTCAAGGCCGCCATCTGCTCCTGGGGACCGGTTTTGCCTTCCACCACGATGCCGAAGTCCCGGTTGATCTCCTCCAGCAGCGCGGTTCCCTGAATGAAGGTGTTGAAGACCAGAGCGGTCTCCACCCGGGTTTCGTCCAGGGTGCGCAAAACCCGGCGGCTGACCGTGGTTTTCCCCAGTCCCACCTCCCCGGTGATCATCAAAAAGCCCTTGCGGGTATGGATGCAATGCAAAACTTCGGTAATCAGGGTATCGATGCGGGTCGGCAGGAAAAACACATCCGCATCCGGGGCCACCGGGAAAGGATTGCGCTTGAGCCCCAAAAAACGCAGATAGGCCTCGCTCTCCTTGGCCATGGTCACCAGCTTGGCGACATCATCCCAGCTTTCGGGTTGGGGATTGGGTGAGGAGTTGGCCGGCTTGCGGGAAGCGGTCATGGGATGCATCAAGGCAAATGGCGCAGCATTTCCCCAATGCGGGGGTCACCGGGATAGAGTCTCGACAGGCCGTGCAACCGCTCCCGGGATTCCGCCGTTCGCTGGGTGCGCATCTCCACCACCGCCATGTTCAATCCGGCCTCCAGATCGTCCTTGCGACGCTCCAGGACCTGTTTCAGATAGATTTCGGCCCGATCGTAACGACCTTTGGCCACCTCCCAGTAGGCCCGCATGTTGAGCACATAGGGATCCGCCTCCCCACCGGCTTTGACCTTGCCGAGTTTCACGAACAGGTCATGAACCGATTTGGCATCGTCCCGGCCCATGGCCAGTCTCAATTCCGCCACCACCCGGGCCACATCCCGCTCACGGGTTTCCAGCACCTCGGGAGCCACGACAGGCTCGGCCTTGGGGGCAGCCCGACGGGCCTGGGACAAGGCGAGACGCTCTTCTTCCCGGCTCACCACCAGCGGGGCCGGTTCACCGCCGGGGTTGGCGCCCTTGGCGGCGGGCTTGCCGGCATGGCTCTCCGGCCCTTCGGGGGCGGCGGAGTCGGCAAAAATGGCCAGGAATTTCTCTTCGGAGAGCGCTTCCTGTTTGGCATCGGCTTGGGGGTCGGCCGGAGTTTCATTCAGAGGCAGGTTTTCCGTGGCCCCTTCTGGACCAATGCCGGCGAACAACTCCTCGTCGATGGCACTCTTGGCTCCGGCTTTGGCCTCCGGGGCGCTCTTGGCGGCGACAGCCGGACTTTTGGCCTCCACAGCCGTCGGAGGCTTATGCTCCGCAGCGGAAAAAAACGTCCAATACACCCCGCCCCCGATCCCCGCCAGCACCACCACAGGCAGTGCCACCACCGCCGTTCTCACCAGCAGGGAGGCTTCGAGAAACCAGGAAACGAACCGGGCAAAAGGCCCAGAACCAGAATCCGTCTCATCATCGATGATCCCACCCTCGCCATCAAGCCTGGGAATCATGGTGACCGCTTCCGCCCGTTTCCGGTTGCGCAGAGCTTGATAAATCACGCTCACAGGATGGTCACCCGCAGCATGATGACCAGTTCCCGGGTGGTTTCGTTCTCCTGGTCATGGGTGAACAGCCGACCCAGCAATGGCAGTTCCGACAGCACCGGTGCGCCGGTGCGATACTTGGTGGCGGTTTTGTCGATCAGACCTCCCAGCAACACCGTATCCCGATCCTGAAGTTCCAACAACGTACTGATCTCTTTCAGATTCACCTGGGGCAGGGAGACCTCGGAAGCCCCGAATTTCTTGGCATCCAGACTGCCGGACACCAGTGAACTCTGAATCGGATGGATGGAGAGGGTAATCTTGCCATCGGTGGAGATGAAGGGCACCACCCCCATCATCACCCCGTCGAACAGGGTGGCGGTGGTCACCTCGGTGGTGGGGGCGGCCCCGGCCACGGTGGCGGCGGTCACTTTGGTCTGTTGCACGTAGTTGCTGGACTGGCCCACGCTGATCATGGCGGGCTGGCCATGACGGGCGCGAATGGTGGGATTGGACAGGGTGCGCACGTCGCCAAACTGCTTCAACAGATCGATGAAGGCTAGGCCATGGGAACCACCCAAGGTGAGACCCAGACCGGCGGGTTTGGCTCCCTGCAAGCCCAAAGCACTGGTGGTCCCGGAGGTGGACGTGCTGGGAATGCCCACAGCCACATGTCGATTCGCGGAGGCGTTGAAGGGATCATTGCCAACGATGGTACCATCCGCAACCACCACCCCCTGCCCGACACCCAAAGTGGAGATGGTCTGGGTGATGCCACTGGTCAAAGCCAGATTCGAGCGCAGCAAGGCCCAGTTGATGCCGGCCTGATACTGATCGCTCAACTGCACTTCCATCAAGCGGGCCTCGATCAGGATCTGACGGCCTAAAATCTCCTTGTAGCGCTGCACCAGATCGGTGACGGACTTGACCGCCGAGGGTTTGGAACGGATATACAGGGTTCCGGTCTGACGGTTGATCTGATAGGTGCCTTTTTTCTCACCCACCAGATTTTGCAGGGTCTTTTCGATGGGTTCGTAGGGATTGGTGGACTTGGCGCCCCCCGTCATGGCAAAGCCGCCTTTCAACCCGGTACCGGCTGCGGGGGCTCCGCCTCCGCCGGTGGCCCCGCCACCGATGCCCGTCAGGGCCGCGGCGCCCAACACATCCCCACCCGACTCGAAGGTGGAGGTGACATTGGTTTCCAGGAAGTTCAGGGGAATAACCACCTCCTGGAACGGTTCGACCCGCAACAGGTTGTCTTCGATCACGCCATGGAGGTCCGCCAGTCGCAACACCTCCCGCAGCACCGTGGCGGCGGAGACCTTTTGAAAACTGACCGTGATGAGGGGGGCTTCTTCCAGCACAGCCGGATCCAGCAAAAGATTCAGGTTGGCCTGCTTGGCCAGGGCGCGCAACGCCTGACGGGCATCCACCTTGTCCATTTCCAAGGAGACCATGATGTCGGAAAGACGGTCGTATTTGGGCAAAACCGGAGCCGGCATCACCGGAGGGGCAATGTGTTCCATGGCGCGCATTTGATCGTTGCGCGCTCCGAGTCCCTTGGTTTCGCTCACCATCCGGCCATGGAGGTTGCGATCCGGAGATTCGTTGGACAGGTGCTGGGCATCCCGGTTGATTTCCCGGCTGGTGCGTTCCCAGCCTGGAAATTCTTCAGCCTTATCCGCCGCTTTGGCCAAAGGCTTGTCGCCAGGCTTATCCCCTTTTTTGTCCGCATTCCCCTCCCGTCGTCGTTCCAGGGCGGCAGACTCCTCCACCACGGCTTTGTGGGCAGCCGCCATGGATCCCGTGTCTCCCGAACCCGGATTGCCGGAGACCATCTCGCCCGTCTTGCATCCGCCCATCACCAGAGCCAGACACACGATGCCACCGATCATCCATGCTTGCTTCATCATCCGCGACCCTTTATTGGGATCCATGGAACGGATACCCACTCATTCTGGGGGAAAAAAGCATATTCCATACAAAGAAATCATAAACAATCCGAACCATTATTTCAACCCTTCACACCATCATCTCTCGATCCGGCTCATGCTGGCATGGTATATGGTTGCGCGGTGATGGTTTCCATCGTGGATTGGACACAGCCACCTTCGGCTTGAGAATTAAAGCATGCACACTCTTTATCACGCCCTTTTGACAGTCGTCATCGTTCTGACGCTGCCTGTCTGGGTTTGGCGCTATTACACCACCCCCAAATACCGGGGAACCCTGCTGCCACGATTGGGAATACTCCCTCCAGGACCAAGCAATAATGATACCAGAAAACCCCGCATCTGGCTACACGCCGTTTCGGTTGGCGAGGTGATGGGAGCACGGGAACTGGCGGTGAATCTGCTCAAGAGTTTTCCCGGTCACGAACTGGTGATCTCCACCGTCACCCGCACCGGCCAACAGGTGGCCAAAGAGCGCATCCCGGAAGCCAGCGCCTATCACTATCTGCCCCTGGATCTGCCGGTGTGCATCCATCCGGTGGTCAACGCCATCCGGCCACGGCTGCTGGTGGTCATGGAGACCGAATTGTGGCCCGGACTCTTCCGGGTGCTGACCCAACGGGGTATTCCCATCTTTGTGGTCAATGGACGCATCTCCCCCCGTTCCTTTCGACGTTATCACGCCATCCGCCTTCTGACCCGGCGACTGCTGGCGGATGGCCGACTGTTTCTGATGCAATCCGCCCCGGACGCCCAGCGTCTGATCGCCATGGGAGCCGATCCTGAACGGGTGGTGGTCACCGGCAATCTCAAATACGATCAGGCCATGAAACCCCCGGATCCGGCGCTGCTGCACCAGTTGACCACCCGGCTGCCGGTGCCGGAACAACCGGTCTGGATCGGCGCCAGCACCCATCCGGGGGAAGAGGAAATCCTGTTGGATCTGCATCAAAAACTGCTGAACCATCCCCTGGCCCCCCGGCTGATCCTGGTGCCGCGCCATCCGGAGCGCTGCCCGGCCATCGAGGAACTGGCCCAGCAACGGGGATTGCGGCTGCAACGCTTTTCCGAGACCCGGGGAAACTGGGAGACACCGTTGTTGCTGGTGGATGAAATCGGCTGGCTGAACGGATTGTATCGCTGGGGACAACTGGTGTTCATCGGCGGCACGCTGGTGCCCAAAGGGGGACAGAACATGCTCGAAGCCGCCGCCTGGGGGGTGCCGGTGATCTTCGGACCCCATGTGTTCAATTTTCCGGAGATCTCCGAGCAAATGGAACGCGCCGGCGGCGCACTCCGCATCGCCACCCCCGCCGCACTGGAGACCCAGGTGATCGGCCTGTTGGAAAACCCGCAACGCCGTCAGCAGATGGGGGAGGCGGCCCGTTCGGTGCTGCCGGCCAACACCGGAGCCGTGCAACGCACCATCGCCGCCATTCGACGGGTCATGGATTCCTGAACCCCATGCAACGCCTGCTCCCCTGGCTCAGCGGCGAACAGCAACCCGACTCTCCGGCTGCCCGTCTGCTCCTGGCGGGACTGGGGGGAGCCGGCACCCTGCTGGGGGAATTCCAACGCCTCAAGGCCCGACTGCATCGGGAACGGCGTCTCGCTTCCCTGCGGGCTCCGTGTCCGGTGATCAGCGTGGGCAACCTCACGGTGGGGGGCACCGGCAAAACCCCCATGGTCTGCTGGCTCGCCCGTCACCTGATACCCACCGGTCGCCGCATCGCCGTGGTCAGCCGTGGCTATCGACAACACTCCCGGGATCCGGTGACCGTGGTCGCCGACCCGGAGGGCATTCGACTCGCGCCCCCCATGGCCGCCGACGAGGCGGTCTTGTTGGCCCACGCCCTACCCGGAGTCGCGATCCTCACCGGTGCCGACCGGCCCGCCCTGATCCGCCATGCGCTGGAACGGTTCGGCTGCGACCTGATCCTCATGGACGACGGCTTTCATCGGCTCGATGTGCAACGGGATCTGGATCTGGTGCTGCTGGACGCCCGCCGTCCCTTCGGCAACGGTCGGGTGCTGCCCGGCGGTATTTTGCGGGAGTTCCCCTCGGCCCTGCACCGCTGCGACGGCATCATTCTCACCCGGGCCGACGATCCCGACGCCACCCAGGCCACCCTGGACACCCTGACACACCGTTTTCCCGACAAACCCCTGCTCACCGCCATCCATCGTCCCGCCGCCTGGATTCCCATCCACCCAGACGGCTCCCCCCTGCCCCTCCACGGCCTGACCGGTCCGGTGCTGGCCTTTTGCGGCATCGCCGCCCCGGAAGGATTCCGCCGCGCCCTGTCGGCACTGCCCCTCCAGGTGACGGCTTTCCACCCCTTTCCGGATCATCACCCCTTCTCCCCCGACACCCTGCGCCACCTGATCGCCCAGGCCCGGGCCTCCGGCGCCCAGGCCCTGGTCTGCACGGAAAAAGATGCCGTCAAGCTGACCCACGCCCCCTTCCCCCTGCCCCTGTTGGCCTTGCGGGTGGATATGGAACTGCAACACAACCGCTCCTGGCTGGAACAACGCCTAAATTCTCTGAATACCCTCCAATCTTTCACAAAATATTAAACCAGACCATCCTTTGCTCTTGCAATAGCAGCAAAACGATGCGATTTTTTCAAAAAATACCGACTTGACGGTTTATCCTGTCGTGTCATGCATCGATTTCAGCCACCTCTCCCAAAGGAGTCAATCATGCCCTTCCTGCCTCTACTCCGTTGGATTTTGCCAACACTCTGCCTGTCATGGATTTTTGCTGGCCACATCCAGCCTGCCCACGCCGATCTGAAAGAGATTCTGGCCCGTGGCGAACTGCGTCATCTGGGCATCAAATACGCCAACTTCGTCACCGGTGCCGGAGATGGCATGGATGTGGAGATCATCCAGGGATTTGCCAAGAGTCTCGGGGTGCGCCACACCCTGGTATTCACCGATTTCGACACGGTTCTCAAAGACCTGCTCGGCAAACAGGTCACCCGCAAAGGGGATGAGGTGATCCTCGAAGGCAACTATCCCGTCAAAGGGGATCTGATTGCCACCGGATACACCATACTGCCCTGGCGGCAAAAGGTGGTGGATTTTTCCGCGCCCATTTTTCCCACCCAGGTCTGGCTCATCGCCCGTTCCGACTCCAGCCTGCATCCCATCAAGGGCAGCCGCGACCTGAGCCAGGATATCCAGGAAACCAAGGCGTTGATCTCCGGAAAAAGTCTGCTGGTCATGGAAAAGACCTGCCTGGATCCGGGGCTTTACGGCCTCAAGGACAAAGGACTGGATCTGCGCAAATATACCAAGAACACCAACCTCAACGAGATGGTCCCGGCCCTGCTCAACCAGGATGCGGAATTGTCCCTGCTGGACGTGGCGGACGCCCTCATCGACTTGCAAAAATGGACCGGCAAGATCAAGGTGATCGGACCGGTATCCGACATGCAGGAAATGGCCGCCGCCTTTCCCAAGGACGCTCCGGAGCTGCGCCAAGCTTTTGACCAATATCTCGCCCGGATCCGCAAGGATGGCTCCTACGATGCCATCGTGAAAAAATACTATCCCGGGATCAAAAGTTACTTCCCGGCCTTTTTCGCGCCCAAAAGCTGATGCCCCCACGGAGAACCGGCATGAAACATCCCATGCTCTCTCTGCCGGTTCTCCTGGTTGCGATGTTTTTTCTCTACTCGTCCGGCCTGCTGTGGCACGGCTACAAAAGTCAGGAACAGTTGCGGTTGGCCGCGGAAAGTCGCCTGCTGCTGGAAACCATTCGGCATACCGTCGCGCTTTCCAACCATCTGGGGGCACACCTGGAGCAGATCGCCGATCTGACCCATGGTCGGGAAATCGAAACCTACCTGACCAACCAGGATCTTGGCATGTCACCGATGTACGGTCTGAACGCCAATCTGGAAACCATTCGCGACCGTTTCATGCAAACCCTCCTTGCCGGCACGAACGCCTCGACCCCTCCGCCCTACCTGCGTTTGACCCTGCTGGATCCGGAAGGAACAGCGTTGGTGGATACCCACGACGCCAATGATCCCTGGAACACCACCACCCCCCATCCGAACCAAACACCGGCCATCGAAATCGATCTGCTCCGACGCCAGATCATTCTGAAAGCCCCGGTACTGTTCAAGAACGCCCTGAGGGGACATGTTCTGGCCCAAGGGGATTTCAACGACCTGATGCACCCTCTCCAGACGGTCCAACAACAGGAAGGACGCCTGGAATTTCTGCTGCAGAACGATGGTCAAACTTTTTTCGTTCACAATCACCCCCTGTCCCCCGCCACGCTCCAGACCATTCAGCAAACGACCGCCGGAAGTCTATTCGAGCTGACTCTGCCCAAAACCGATGCGGATGAGGCAATCAACGTCTTGGCCATCAAGCACACGGTTGCCGGCACCGGGCTGTTCTGGCTGACCATCGCCGACGAACAGAAGCTCTACGGCCATATCACCTCCCGCAAATTCCTGGTGGCGTCGAGTGCCGTGCCCCCACTCCTGTTGATCAGCGTTCTGATCTTCGCCCACCTGCGACGACGGGCCGAAATCCTCACCCGTCGTGTCGAAGAGACGGACCGGCAACGTTCCCATCTGCAAAACATCAATCAGGAATTGGAAAACGAAATCCAGAAACGCATGGCCGTGGAGGCCTCCTTGCGAGAAAAAAGTCAGACCCTGGAAAAACTCACCGGCGAGTTGCAGATCAGCAAAAAATTGGCCGAAGACTCCAATCAGGCCAAAAGCGAATTTCTGGCCAACATGAGCCATGAAATCCGCACCCCCATGAATGCCATCATCGGCATGACCCATTTATGTCTGCGCACGGAACTGATCCCCCGACAACGGGACTATCTGGAAAAAATCAACACGGCGGCCCATTCGCTGCTGCGCATTCTCAACGATATTCTCGACTTTTCCAAAATCGAAGCCGGTCGACTGGAAATGGAAGCCATTCCCTTCCGACTCGATCAGGTGATCGATCATCTCAGTACCCTCATGATTTTCAAGGCCCAGGAAAAAGGACTGGAATTCCTGCATCTGGTGGATCACCGCATTCCCGGCAATTTGATCGGGGATCCTTTGCGTCTGGAACAGGTGCTGGTCAATCTGGCGGGCAATGCCATCAAATTCACCACCAGCGGAGAGGTGATCGTCAAGGCCAGCCTGGAAAACCAGACCCCCTCCGAGGTCAAACTGCGTTTCACGGTACAGGATTCCGGCATCGGACTGACCCAGGCTCAAATCGACAAGCTTTTTCAGCCTTTTTCCCAGGCGGACTCCTCCACCACCCGACGGTTCGGCGGAACCGGTCTGGGTCTATCCATCAGTCGTCGACTCGTGGAGATGATGCAAGGTAGCATCTCCGTGACGGGTCAACCGGGCAAAGGGAGTCAATTTTCGTTTACCGCCGTGTTCAAGATGGGAGAACCCGCCGCCGAAAAAATGGTGATGCTACCCATGGATGCTCTGGCCATGGGCAGACGCGCCCTGGTTGTGGATGACAATCCCATGGCCCGGGAAATCATCGAACAAACCTTGATGGACTTTTCCCTGGAGGTCACCTGCGTCTCTTCCGGAGAGCGGGCCTTGCAGATTCTGGAACAGGCCATCCGCACCGAACACCCCTTCGGACTGGTGATCCTGGATTGGAAGATGCCGGGCATGGATGGTCTGGAGTGTGCCCGCCGGGTCCGCGCCACCATGCCGGCGTCGGTCCAACCCAAAATCATCCTGCTGACCGCCTATGACAAGGCCCAGGTCCGGGAAGAGGCGTTGAGCAGCCATCTGGATGGCTATCTGACCAAACCCTTCAGCCATTCCCAACTGTTCGACGCCATCATGGTCTCCTTTGGCCACCACAACGGGATGACACACCATCCGGAAACACCCCTGGTGGATGGATTCTCTCCCCTGCTGGCCGGTCTGCGGGGCATGCACCTGCTGTTGGTCGAAGACAACGCCATCAATCAGCAAGTCGCCCAGGAACTACTGGTCGCAGCGGGCTTTGCAGTCACCATCGCCAACCATGGACAAGAGGCCATCGACCGGATGCGGGAACAATCGTTCCAGGCCATTCTGATGGACATCCAAATGCCTGTGCTGGATGGTTACGACGCCACCACACAGATCCGAGCCATGGATGCGGGCAAAACGCTCCCCATCATCGCCATGACCGCCAATGCCATGTCTGGAGAACGGGAACGCTGTCTGGAAGTGGGCATGAACGACCACATCTCCAAACCCATCGATGTGGATCGTCTGATGTCCACGTTGATCCGCCATCTCAGCCCCAATGGTCCAGTGGTGTTGGAAAAAGAGGTCGCCGTACAGCCGGACAAGCCGATTTCCCCCCTGGTCTTGAACCTGACCGGATTCGATCTGCCCCGTGCCATGGCGCGACTGGGGGGCAATCAGAAGCTCTATCTGCAACTGCTGGATAAATTTGTGCGTCAGGAAAAGGACGCGGGGGAACGCATCGAACAGGCCTTGGAACACAACGAGATCCAGGAAGCCAGACGCACGGCCCACACCCTGAAAGGATTGGCGGGCAATCTGGGATGTGGGGCACTGCGGGATGCCAGCACCAACCTGGAACGGGAATTGATGCAAGACATTCCGCAAGGCTTGGGAGAACCGATGGAGACCTTCAAACAGATCCTGGACCAGACCATCGCGACCATCGAAACCGCCCTGTCCACCCTGCCCACCCACCTGCGTCAGCCCCGCATCCACAAGACGCCCCCCAAAGACAAGGGGCAACTGCTGGAGTGTCTGAAACGTCTGGAACCGTTGGTGCTGGAACGCAAACCCCGTCCCTGCATGGCGGTACTGGAGGAGATGCGTGGTCTCCAGTGGCCCGAACCGCTCCAGGAATCCTTGGAGCAATTGACCCAATGGATCCAGAAATACCGCCTGAAAGAGGCTCTGCCTCTGGTGCGTGAACTGATGACCGGGTTGCAACCCCAGGAGGATGAGGGTGACGAGCGTCTTCCCTGCCTTGCCCCTCAAGAGTTGGAGCCGGATACCATCCAAGGGTAAGTGCCCCATCCGGAGCGTGGCGGTCCAGCAGGGAGCGTCGGAATTTCCGGGTTGCACCGCGGGACGCCCCCGACCGCCCCACCCGAAACGCACCGTCACGGGGCAGACCCCGACCGGGACGCGGCCCCGCTCCCACTGGTCGTCTACTCCAGATTGCGCGCCTCGTCCACCAGCATCACCGGAATCCCCTCCCGGATCGGAAAGGCCAGACGATCGGCCTTGCAGATCAACTCCGCCGCCTTGGCGTCATACTCCAGACTCCCCTTGCACTGGGGACAGACCAGAATCTCCAACAATGCCCTGTCGATCATACGTCTTCACTCCTTTTGCCGCGTCAACACTCCGCCAGATCCATCAGATGTCGAAAAGGTTCCTCGGCGGCCCAGGAACGGGGATCGATCCGGGTCAGACCCGCCATGCCCAGCCGATACAAAAGCGTCAATTCCTGTCGGGACAATCCCGCCAAAGCGGGAGGCCAAGCCCGATCGTTCATGGCCCGAAACACAGCCGGACTCACCTCCGGCAGCCGATGGGAATGGGGGGATCCACAAGGCCCGCACACCGCCCCACCCCGACGCACGGAAAAAAACCGCAGATCCTCCCGGCGACCACAGCCGACACAATCGCCGGCCCGCCAACCGTGACCGAACAGGCCAAGCAGACGCCCCAGGGAGCCGGCCACCACCGCCAACGGATCCACCCCTGCCTCCAGGGCATCCAGGGCGCTGTTGAGACCATCAAACACCGCCCCGTCGCCGGAATCACCCGGCATGCCGAAACGATGGACCACTTCGATGAGCAGTTGCGCCGCCGCCGCAGCAGCAGCCATGAAGGGCAGATGATGACGGGCCTGAAGGATCTCCACCCGACTGACGCTCCCCATGGCCTCCGGCCCCCGGGCGCGCAACTCCACTTCCAGCAGATGAAACCCGGAAAACGCCCCCCGCGCCCCATCCCGTCCTCCCCGCCGCGCCCCCCGTGCCATGGCCGGCATCACGCCATATCCCGGCATCAGCAGGGTCACGATCCAGGAACTGTCGCGAAACGGCAACCGCCGCAATGCCAACGCCTTATCCGCGATCCTCATCCGGATCCACATACCCCAGGTCCGCCAGCACGCGGGGATCCCCGCTCCACTCTTTTTCCACCCGTACTTGCAACTGCATGTAGATGGGACCGCCGAACATGGCTTCCAGCTCCTTGCGGGCCAAAGCGCCCACCCGCTTGAGTCCCTCTCCCCGGTGACCGATAACGATCCCCTTCTGGGACTCCCGGGTCACGATGATCAACGCCTCCAGATCCCGCACCTCGGAAGGAGCGGATCGTTGTTCCCAGGTCACCACCCGCACCGCCAGAGCATAGGGGAGTTCCTGACGCAACTGCATGAACAGCTTTTCCCGGATCACCTCGGCGATGATGAACGCCTCCGACTGATCGGTCCATTGACCGGCGGGGAAATACCGGGGGCCTGCCGGCAAGAAATCCGGCAACAGCTTCAGCAGACGCTCCACATTGCGACCCGTCATGGCGGAAATCGGCACCACCTCGGCAATGCGCTCCTCGGCCAAAGCCGTGACCGCGGCCAGACGCTCCATGAGCTGTCCGGTAAGCACCCGATCCACCTTGTTGAAGACCAGAATCACCTTGGCCGCACCCAACCGGTTGAGAATCTCCCGATCTTCGCTGGTCAGACCCGTGGTGGCCTCGACAAAATACAAGATCACATCCGCTTCGCTACAGGCGTCATAGGCGGCCCGCACCATCACCTGATTGAGCAACAGGCGCCCCGGTTCGTGGATGCCCGGCGTATCCAAAAAAATCAACTGCGCCCCGTCCCGCTCGCACACCCCCAGCACCCGACTGCGGGTGGTCTGGGCCTTGGGCGTGACAATGGCCGCCTTGCGACCCAATACCCGGTTCAAGAAGGTGGATTTTCCCGTATTCGGGCGACCGGCGATGGCAATGTAGCCGGAACGAAAGGGCATCGGCTCTTCTTGTGCCGGCAGACCCTGCGACAACGCCCCGTTCACACCACCCGTGGATGACTCACGCACACTCAATCCAGACACTCCTTCCCGACAGCTTGATCCATGATTTCCATGACCGCACGTGCGGCCTCCTGCTCGGCGCGACGTTTGCTTGGTCCCTCGCCCCGTCCGCGAATCCGCTCCTCCACCCGACAATCCACCCGAAACAGCCGCTCATGGGGGGCGCCGGAGAGTTCCACCAGTTCATAGCGGGGCAAGGGTCGCCCGGTGGCCTGCAACCGCTCCTGCAACGCGGTCTTGAAATCCTTGCACTCCCCCCCCGGAGAAAAACGGTCCATGCGGGGGCCAAACAGCCGTTTGGCCACCCGTTCCACCGCCGGCCATCCCCCATCCAGAAAAACCGCCCCTAAAATCGCCTCGATGCAGTTGCCCAGAATCGAAGGTTTCTCCCGACCACCACTCAAAGCCTCCCCCCGGCCAAGCCGCAGACGGGCACCCAGACCCAGCTCCTGCCCCATGGCCCCCAACGCCCCGGTATTGACCAGCGACGCCCGCCAATGGGAAAGCTCACCTTCCGGAGAGTCCGGAAAGCGGTGATACAACAACTCCGAGACCGCCAGATCCAGCACCGCGTCCCCGAGAAATTCCAACCGTTCGTTGTGGCCCGGCAGTTCCTCGTCGTCACCCGCCACCCGGGAGCCCTCCGGCTCGTCCTGGGCCACGGAACGATGGGTCAGGGCCAGACGCAACAACGACAAATCCGCGAAGGTATGATCGAACCTGTCATCAAACCAGGCATGCAGCGCGTCGGCGCTCAGGAAGGTGCCGCTCATCCAGTCAGGAATCCGACTGATAGGTCAGGGTCCACTCCTCGTGTCCCGGCACCGCGAGTTCCGTATCCCCCAACGGCAGCGTCAAAGGAATGCTCATTTCCACCAACACCCGATAGCCCCGGGGAGTCCGGGACAAGGTGAAGGCCTCGGCGGGCAGACGGGAACGGTTGATTTCATAGTCGATGCGGCGTTTGACCTCTTCCACCGGCAGTTTGGCGTACTCCTTGACCACCCGGTTGGCCAGATCCCGCAACAAATAATAGTCGTAAACCGATGTGCCGATCCGGGAGACCAGGGTCATGGCCATGCCGACCAACCCGATGATCACCATCAACTTGAGCATAAAGCCCCCGGAATCGGGACGTTTGCCCTGTTGTCCCTGTTGACATGATTTCATGCGCTCACCCCATCTAGCGGATCATCTGCCCCACCCGCTCCCAGCGGGGTTTGTTTTCGGTGCGGTCCCAGGACCAGAAAAACGCCACCGCCCGCCCCACCAGACGGTGGGCCGGCACCAGACCCCAATAACGACTGTCGTTGCTGTTGTCCCGGTTGTCCCCCATGACGAAATAGTGATCCGGCGGAATCAGTTCGTCGGTGACCTGATCCATGTTGGCATAGGGACGCACCAAAATGGAGTGGGGATGATCACCAAGATTTTCCATCAGGCGTTGGGACTCGACCCACTGATCGGACTCGTTGAGGTAGTTGTAATTCCCCTCCAGTTGTTGGGCCACCAGTTGTCCATTGACGAACAGCCGCTTTTCCCGATAGGAGATCCGGTCTCCGGGGAGGGCGATGATGCGCTTGATGTAGTCCTTGGTGGGATCCCTGGGATACTCGAAGACCACAATCTCCCCACGCTGCGGCGCGCCGGACATCAAAATGCGCTTGTGGGTGAAGGGCATCCGGTAACCGTAAGCGAACTTGTTGACAAACAGATAATCCCCCACCAACAACGTGGGAATCATGGAGCCGGAAGGAATCTTGAAGGGTTCCACCACGAAGGTGCGCACCATGAAGGCGATGGCCACGGCCATGATGATGGCTTCGTAGTATTCGGCGGCCACGCTGCCGCCTTCGAGAAACCCTTCCCCCTTGACGATCAGGAATCCCCCCATGCACAACAGGCCCAGGGCGATGATGCCGCCCCAGGTATGGGAGGCCTCGGGCATGGAGTAGGCCCCCATGGAGACCGTGTTGCCCAACACAAAAATGGCGGCAATCACGAACAACACCCCATGCCAGAGATGTTTCCGACGCCATGGATGACGATTCAACACCGGATCGACTCCTCCTCCCTCATTCCACTTTCAAGACCGCCAGGAACGCCTCCTGGGGAATCTCCACCCGACCGATCTGTTTCATGCGTTTCTTGCCGGCCTTTTGTTTTTCCAACAGCTTGCGCTTGCGGGTGATGTCGCCACCGTAACACTTGGCGGTCACGTTCTTGCGCAACGCCTGCACCGTCTCCCGCGCCACCACCTTGGTGCCGATGGCCGCCTGAATCGCCACCTCGAACATCTGGCGATGGATCAATTCGCGCATTTTCTTCACCAGATCCCGGCCCCGGGCCATGCTCTTGTCCCGATGCACGATCACCGACAAGGCATCCACCGGATCCCCGTTGATCAGGATATCCAGCTTCACCAGTTCACCGACCCGGTACTCCAGAAACTCGTAATCCAACGAGGCGTAGCCCCGCGACACCGACTTGAGCCGGTCGAAGAAATCCAAGGCCACCTCGTTCATCGGCATCTCGTAGCGCAACATGGCGCGAGAGTCGGAGATGTATTGAATATCCCGCTGCGTGCCCCGACGATCGGTACACAGTTGCATCAAAGGCCCGACGTACTCCGGCGGCGCCAGGATCGAGGCCAGGATGAAGGGTTCTTCCAGGTGATCGAGCTTGTTGGGAGGGGGCAGCGCGGAAGGGTTATGCACTTCCAGCATGGTGCCGTCGGTGAGGTAGGCCTGATAGACCACCGTGGGGGCGGTGGTGACCAGATCGAGGTTGAACTCCCGTTCCAGCCGTTCCTGGACGATCTCCATGTGGAGCATGCCCAGAAAACCGCAGCGCATGCCAAAACCCAAAGCCGGGGAGCTTTCGGTCTCGAAAACGATGGAAGAGTCGTTCAGGGAGAGCTTTTCCAAGGACTCCTTCAACAGCACATAGTCCGAGGAGGTGGTGGGATACAGTCCCGCGAACACCAGGGGCTTGATCTCCTTGAAGCCCGGCAGCAACTCCGTGGCGGGTCGTCCGGCGTCGGTGATGGTATCCCCCACCCGGGCCATGGCCACCTCTTTGATGCCGGCCACCACCCAGCCCACCTCACCGGCGGACAGGCTTGGGGTTTCGGTCAGACGGGGTGTGAAAATCCCGACCCGATCCAGCGGATACTCCATGCCGGTACTCATCAGGCGGATGCGACGGGTGCGGCAGGAGGGTTCGGTGGAGAGCTTGCCATCGACAATGCGCACCAACGACACCACGCCCAGAAAGTTGTCATACCAGGAATCGACGATCAGGGCTTTGAGGGGGGCGTCGGGATCCCCTTTGGGGGGCGGAATGCGGGTGATCACGGCTTCTAAGATATCGCCGATGCCGATGCCGCTTTTGGCCGAGGCGAGAATGGCGTCGGAGGCGTCCAGACCGATGACATCCTCGATCTGCTTGCGCACCTTTTCCGGTTCGGCGGAGGGCAGATCGATCTTGTTGAGGACCGGCACCACCGCCAGATCGTGATCCAGGGCCATGTAGACATTGGCCAGGGTCTGGGCCTCCACCCCCTGGGCCGCGTCCACCACCAGCAACACCCCCTCGCAGGCCGACAACGATCGGGAAACCTCGTAGGAGAAGTCCACATGACCGGGGGTGTCGATGAAATTGAACACATAGGTGCGACCATCCTGGCCCCGGTAATTCAGTCGCATGGACTGGGCCTTGATGGTGATACCCCGTTCCCGTTCCAGGTCCATGCTGTCGAGGACCTGGGAGGTCATGTCACGGGCGTCCATGGCGCCGGTGAACTCGATCAACCGGTCGGCCAGGGTGCTTTTTCCATGATCGATGTGGGCTATGATGGAAAAGTTGCGAATCAGATCCAAAGACATGAGATGGCACGACCACGAGCAAAGAAGGGCAAGTCAACCCCGCGCTGACAAAGGGGGGTCGCGGCGCCCACCGGTTCGGAAACGCCGCGCGACTATTTATAATCCCCCCGATCGGTTTTCGCCAGTTCCACTGTTGCCAGAACCGCCGTTCTGTGCAGCATTTCTCGTTCCGAGCCGGTTTCCGGGGCGTTGGAGAGGGAATACAGAGCCTGATCCCGGGTTTCCTTGAGGCGCTGACGGGTTTCTTCCGATTCAGGCAGGGTGCCGGAGAGCAATTCGCGGCCCAAGACTTCCAAGGTATCGAGAAGTTCCCCCATCTGATCCAGTTGATCACGGCGCTGATGGGCCGAGGGTCCCCGTTCGGCGCCGGAGGAGACCGCCAGCGTGGCCAACAGAGGAATCGCCTCTTGAATGCCCGCGGCGGCGGCCAGGGATCTGGAAAAATTTGCCCCTGCCACACCCTGAGTGGAAGCTTTTGCCTTGGCGACCGACGCACCGGCCGCACTCTTATCCGACTTTTCCAGGCGACGAACGGTCATGTACGCTCCTCCCAGTGACGTATGCGTGATTTCGGTTGGTCCGGGAAGGATGGGTCATCCGCTCTGCCCGTTGCACTTCTTTACATTCAAGCCTCATGCCAATCCGGGTTGAAATCAGACTCCCTGACGGGTTTCAGTCGGTTTCCGGGCCAGTTTGGCCAAAGCGTTCAAAAAGGCCAGGGCCGAGGCCACCACCACATCGTTGTTGACCCCCCTGCCCTGCACCGAGCGTTCATCCCGTTCCATGTTGACGATCACATCGGCCTGGGCGTCGATGCCACCGGTGATGGCCCGTACCTCGTAGCGTTGCAGCCGCACCTGATCGGCGCCGGGCACCAGATGGACAATGGCGTTGAAGACCGCGTGAATGGCCCCTTCGCCCCAACCGGCCCCCCGCTGGGTCTGACCATGAATCTGGATCTCCGCCGCTGCCACCGGGGTATCCTCGGTGCCCGAGGCCACGTGCAGGCGGATCAGCTTGTAAGGATCCGCGTCCCGCACCACCTCGTCATCCACCAAGGCGCGGATGTCGTCGTCGAACAGGGTTTTCTTCTTGTCCGCCAGATCCTTGAAGCGTTGCATGATCCGTTCGATCTGGGAATCCGGGAGTTGATACCCCAGTTCCCGCAACCGTTCGGTGAAGGCGTGGCGACCGGAGTGTTTGCCCAGCACCAGCCGATTGGTGGCCAGACCCACGGAAGCCGGGGTCATGATTTCGTAGGTGGAAGCGTCCTTGAGCATGCCCGCCTGATGGATGCCGGACTCGTGGGCAAAGGCGTTGGCGCCGACGATGGCCTTGTTGGGCTGGATGGGAAAACCGGTGGTGCGGGAGATCAGACGGGAGGCGGCGGTAATCTCTTCGGTGACCACATCGGTGTGATACGGCATGATGTCCCGCCGGGTGCGCAGGGCCATCACCACCTCTTCCAAGGCGGCGTTGCCGGCCCGTTCCCCGAGTCCGTTGATGGTACACTCCACCTGACGGGCGCCATGACGGATGGCGGACAGGGAGTTGGCGGTGGCCAATCCCAGATCGTTGTGACAATGCACCGAGATGATCGCCCGGTGGACATTGGGCACCCGGGAGATGAGTTGATGGATCCGTTCGCCAAATTCGTGGGGCAGGGTATAGCCCACGGTGTCCGGGATGTTGACGGTGGTGGCTCCGGCGTCAATCACCGCCTCGACGATGCGACAGAGAAAATCCATCTCCGAACGGCCCGCGTCCTCAGCGGACCACTCCACATTGGCGGTATAGCGGGCAGCGCGACGCACGCCGGCCACCGCGGCTTCCACCACCTGATCCGGGGTCATGCCGAGTTTATGCCGCATATGGATGGGACTGGTGGCGATGAACAGGTGAATGCGGGGATTGACTCCTTCCCGCAGCGCCTCCCAGGCCCGATCGATATCCTCGTTTCTGGCCCGGGCCAAACCGGCCACCGAACACTCCCGCACCTCCCGGGCCACCATGCGCACCGCCTCGAAGTTGCCCGGCGAGGAGATGGGAAAACCCGCCTCGATCACATCCACCTTGAGGCGTTCCAACTGCCTAGCGACCCGGAGTTTTTCCTCCGCGTTCATCGAGGCGCCGGGGGACTGTTCCCCATCCCGCAGGGTGGTATCGAAGATGAAGACTTTTTCAGACATGCCGCGTCACTCCCTGGGACTCACGGGCCAAAGCCTCTTGGCAAAGAGGACTACTCGGTAAACTCCTGCACCTCGTCCTCCTCCTCCTCCTGTCCCTGGGCCAGCAAGGTACGGTATTCCCGATGGCTGGAGTAGGCAGAGAGCAGATAGGCCCAACCCACCACAAACAGAGTCGCCGCCATATGGATGGTAAGCACCGTGATGAACACCACCACCGCCACCAAAGCCAGGAAAGGCCGTTTCCGATGCCAATTGAACTCCTTGAAGCTGCGGAAACGGATGCCGCTCACCATCAGGATGCCCAGGGCATAGACTAAAAACAGCGGCAGCCAGCGCCAGAAATCGGAAATCCCCGCCGCGGCCCGATCCTGGGGGGCGATGCCCAGTTCCACATAAAACAGCACCGTGGCCGCCAGCACCCCGGCGGCTGCGGGAATGGGCAGACCCTGGAAATAGCGTTTGGCCACCTCCTCGTCGGGGGCGGATTTTTGCACATTGAAGCGGGCCAGTCGAAGCGCCCCGCACACCGCAAACAGAAACGCCCCGGCCCATCCCACCCGTGAAAACGGCGTCAAGGCCCACTGGTGGATCAATACCGCCGGCGCGATGCCGAAGGACATGAAATCCGCCAGACTGTCATACTCCTTGCCGAACGCCGAAGTGGCGTTCATGGCCCGGGCCACGCGACCGTCCAGGCCATCGAACACCCCGGCCACCAGGATGGCCAAGGCGCCGTTCTTGTAGTCTCCGGTCAAAGCCGCCATGATGGCGTAAAATCCGAAGAACATCCCGCCGGTGGTCAACAGACACGGAAAGATGAAAGCCCCTTTTTTCTGGGGGGGGGTGGTTTTGATTTCGCTCACGTTCGCTATGCTCCCCACGGATCACGTTGCCAAAGAGACAAAGTCTACAACCGGGCGATCACCGTCTCCCCGGCCCGGGTCTGATCTCCCAGAACCGGCTCGATCCGGGCCGAAAGCGGCAGATAGACATCCACCCGCGAGCCAAAACGGATCAGTCCGAACCGTTGTCCCGCCGGCATGGCGTCTCCGGGTTTGAGGTAACAGACAATGCGCCGAGCCACCAGACCCGCCACCTGCACGAACGAAATCCGTTCCCCCGCGGCGGTCACGACACACACCTCCATGCGTTCGTTTTCCACCGAGGCCTTATCCAGCGCCGCGTTCAAAAACTTGCCCGGATGATAGGCCACCTGTTCCACCCGACCCGCGATGGGAAAGCGGTTCACATGCACGCTGAAGACATTCATGAAGATCGAAAACTTGCGCGCCGGCAATCCCGACAACGGCGCGATGGTCTCTTCGATGGCCACCACCTTGCCATCCGCCGGGGCGATCACCAAGCCATCCCCGCTGGGGGTTTGCCGTTCCGGATCCCGGAAGAACCACACGCACCACCCGGCTAAAATCCACAACACGGCCTGGAGGGGACGATAGGGCAGCCAGGCGGTTCCGGCCAGGGCCACCAGTACGAATATCCCGATAAACGGCAGACCTTCCTTGGCCACCGGCGAACGCATCGCCATAACGATCTCCTTGATATTGCTTAAACTATTGAAAGAAGAGAGGGGGTCTGGGGGATTCATCCCCCAGGGTTTTGATTTTTTGTTTTTAAAAGACAAAAAGCAAAGTCCTGGGGGGATGAATCCCCCCAGACCCCTCTCTTTTTTTTTACCAGTGGTCCTTAGTTTCTGGACTTGTCCACCAATTTGCCCTTGCGGATCCAGGGCATCATGTCACGCAGGCCCGCACCCACCTGCTCGATCTGGTGTTCGGTCCCACGCCGGCGCAACGCCTGAAAACGGGGCCGACCCGCCATGTTCTCCACAATCCACTCCCGGGCGAATTCACCGGTCTGGATCTCGTCGAGAATCTTTTTCATCTCCTGCTTGGTCCGCGCATCCACCACCCGCGGACCACGGGTCAAATCCCCGTACTCGGCGGTGTTGGAGATGGAATAACGCATATTGGCGATACCGCCTTCGTAGATCAGATCCACGATCAGCTTGGTTTCGTGCAGACACTCGAAATAAGCCATCTCCGGCGCATATCCCGCTTCCACCAAAGTCTCGAAACCCGCCTGGATCAAAGCGGTGACACCCCCGCACAACACCGCCTGTTCACCGAACAAATCGGTTTCGGTCTCTTCGCGGAACGAAGTCTCGATGATCCCCGCCCGCCCGCCGCCATTGGCCGAGGCATAAGCCAACGCAATGGCCTTGGCCTTGCCGGTGGCGTCTTGATGAATGGCGATGAGACTGGGCACCCCACCACCTTTCAGGTATTCGGCGCGCACCAGATGGCCGGGGCCTTTGGGGGCCACCAGAAACACATCCACACCCTTGGGAGGATCGATCTGACCGAAATGAATGTTGAAACCATGGGCAAACACCAGCGCGGCGCCGGTCTTGAGACGGGGAGCGACCTCTTCGCGCCAGACACGGGCCTGATGCTCGTCCGGAACCAGGATCATCACCACGTCGGCTCCGGCCACGGCCTCGGAGACCTCCTTGACCTTCAGGCCGGCGGCTTCGGCCTTGGCCCAGGAAGAAGAACCGCTCCGCAAACCCACGGTGACATCCACCCCGGAGTCCTTGAGGTTCTGGGAGTGGGCATGGCCCTGGGAGCCGTAACCGACAATCGCCACCTTGCGGGAGCGGATCTCGTTCAAATCGGCGTCACTGTCGTAATAGACTTTCATGGATGCTTTCCTGATGGATGATTAAGTTCTCAAGCGCGCGCACGCGCCACGACCCGAAACCCACTATGATGGCGGCAAATCCGCCCCGATTCAAGGATGGCTCGCTTTGTTGACCATGCCTTTTTCGCCCCGGGACAAGGCGACCAGCCCGGTGCGCACCATTTCCGTCACCCCCAGGGGGGTCAACAGGGCCAGACAGGCATCCAGCTTGCTGCTGTCGCCGGTGACCTCGATCATGAAAGAAGATGTGGTGGCATCCACCACCCGGGAACGGAAGATGTCGGCGATGCGCAACACCTCGGCCCGGGTATCCCGGTCCGTGGCCACCTTGACGAGCATTAGTTCCCGTTCCACATGGGGCCCTTCGGTCAAATCCGCGACCTGGATCACCGGCACCAGTTTGTTGAGCTGCTTCAAGATCTGCTCGATGATCCCTTCCTCACCCCGTGTGACCAGGGTGATCCGGGAGGTCTCCCCATCCCCGACCGGGGCGACGGTCAACGTCTCGATGTTGAATCCCCGCGCGGAAAACAATCCCACCACACGGGACAAAACTCCGGATTCGTTTTCCACCAATACTGAAATGACGTGGCGCATCGCGCTCTCCTGGCAAACTTTCTGGTTCAATACCGATCAAACCATTTGATTTCAGATCAAGATCATCTCACTCAACCCCGCCCCGGCGGGCACCATGGGATAGACGTTGGCCTCCCGGTTGACATGGAAGTCCATGATCACGGTACCCGGATACGCCAGTCCCTTTTCCAAGGTGGCGGTCACGTCGGCCACCTTGTCGCAGCGCAGACCCAGCGCGCCGTAGGCTTCGGCCAGCTTGACGAAATCCGGGGTCACGTCCATGTCGGACTCGGCGTAGCGGCGTTGATAGAAGAACTCCTGCCACTGGCGCACCATGCCCAGATAGCCATTGTTCAGGATCACCACCTTCACCGGCAGGTGATACTGGAGGCAGGTGGCGAACTCCTGGATATTCATCTGGAGGGAGCCTTCGCCGGTGATCACCACCACCTGGGCGTCGGGCATGGCCACCTGGGCGCCCATGCCGGCGGGCAGACCATAACCCATGGTGCCCAGTCCACCGGAGGTGAGCCAGCGCCGTGGCTTCTGGAAGCCGTAGAACTGGGCGGCCCACATCTGATGCTGTCCCACGTCGGTGGCGATGATGGCTTCGCCCTTGGTGACGGTGTGCAGACATTGCAGCACATATTGAGGCTCGATCACATCCGGCCCCTGGGTGTAGCGCAGACACTCCCGCTTGCGCCAGCCGTTGATATCCTCCCACCAATCGGAGACATCCGGTCTGGCGGACTGGAATTCCGGAGCGTGTACCAGTTCGTTGAGCTGACCCAGCACCTGTTTGACATCCCCCACGATGGGCAGATCCACCTTGACGTTCTTGGAGATGGAGGTGGGATCCACGTCGATGTGGATGATGGTGGCATGGGGGGCGAAGACCGAAATCTTGCCGGTCACCCGATCGTCGAAACGGGCGCCGATGGCCACCAGCAGGTCGCAATGGGAGACCGCCATGTTGGCTTCGTAGGTGCCATGCATGCCCAGCATGCCGATGAAACGCTCATCCGCCGCCGGGAAGGAACCGAGGCCCATCAGGGTGTTGGTGACCGGGAATCCCAGCCCTTCCACCAGACGGAACAGCTCGTCGGAGGCATTGGACAGCACCGCACCGCCGCCCACGTACAGCACCGGCTTTTTGGCCTGCTGGAGCATGCGGGCGCCCCGGCGGATCTGGCCGATGTGACCGATCTGGGTGGGACGATAGGAACGGATTTTCGGTTCGGCGGCGGAGTGGACATATTCCGCCTCGGCCACGGTCACGTCCTTGGGGATGTCCACCAGCACCGGACCGGGACGACCGGTGCGGGCGATGTAGTGGGCCTCCCGCAGCACCCGCGCCAGATCGTTGACATCCCGCACCAGGAAGTTGTGTTTGGTGCAAGAGCGGGTGATACCCACGGTATCCGCCTCCTGGAAGGCGTCGTTGCCGATGAGGGCCACCGGCACCTGTCCGGAGATGCACAACAAGGGAATGGAGTCCATGTGGGCCGTGGCCAGACCGGTGACGGCGTTGGTGGCTCCGGGGCCGGAGGTGACGATGGCCACTCCCACCCGTCCGGTAACCCGCGCGTAGCCGTCGGCGGCGTGGACCGCGCCCTGCTCGTGGCGGGTGAGATAGTGATGGATTCGATGTTTGTTTTTATACAATTCGTCATAGATGTACAATACGGTCCCGCCGGGGTAGCCGAACAGGGTATCGACCCCCAAATCCAACAGGGTTTGAATGACGATTTGCGCGCCCGTCATTTTCACGTTCGTTCACTCCTTGAATTGCAGGAAAGATGTTCCCCTGATGCCTGTGACATGAAAAGAAACTATGAAGTTCCGCGCCATCCGTGTCAACCGACGTGTAAAAAATTTACCGCGACACCCGGCACAAAGGCCACACCACCAACTCCGCTACGCCATGCCCGCCAGGGAAACGCCCCATCCCTCGGGGCGGGATGGTGGCGAATGGTCAATGTGTTGGCAACCATGGCTTTTCACCCTGTTTTGGTCTACAAATGCATACCAAGACATACAGCGCGTCCCCCCCTCCCGCACCGGTTCGAGGGGCATGTTATCATGGACGAAGCCTTTGGCGTAACTTAATCATTTCGGATCGGAGTGAGTTCATGTTCAACAATGCCAGCAGTCAGGTGGATCGCCGTCTCAACAGCCTTGAAGCCCATCTCCAACAAGAAAATCCAGTGCTGCTTCAGGTGGTCCAAAGTTTCCGGGAACTGGACAAGGTAGCCTACCGCATGGGACTGCTCAGTCGGGACGACTCTTTCGCGACCCGCGTGCCCTGGTGGCCGATGGTGTCGATCCTGGGTACTTTTTCTTCCGGGAAATCGAGCTTCATCAACAGCTTCGTCGGACAAAAGCTCCAACGCACCGGCAATCAGGCGGTGGACGACAAGTTCACGGTGATCTGCTACAGCAAGGAAGAACAGGTGCGCACCCTCCCCGGACTGGCCCTGGACGCAGACCCCCGCTTTCCCTTCTACCAGATCAGCCAGCAGATCGAACACGTGGTCAAAGGCGAAGGCAAACGCATCGACGCCTATCTGCAACTCAAAACCTGCATGACCGAAAAACTGCGGGGCAAAATCCTGATCGACTCCCCCGGCTTCGACGCCGACGCCCAGCGCACCTCCACCCTGCGCATCACCGAACACATCATGAACCTATCGGATCTGGTGCTGGTCTTCTTCGACGCCCGCCATCCGGAACCCGGCGCCATGAAAGATACCCTGGACCATCTGGTCAAGAATACCATCAACCGTTCCGATTCCAACAAGTTTCTGTTCATCCTCAACCAGGTGGACTGCACGGTGCGGGAAGACAACCTGGAAGATGTCACCGCCGCCTGGCAGCGCTCCCTGGCCCAGTCGGGTCTGACCGCCGGTCATTTCTATCAGATCTACAATCTCGACGCCGCCATGCCCATCGATGACGCCACCCTCAAGGCCCGCTACGAAAACAAACGCGAAGAGGACATGAACGAAATCGACGAACGCATCCGGCGCGTGGAGGTGGAACGGGTCTATCGCATCATCGGCGTGCTGGAACACACCGCCAAACTCATGATGAATCAGGTCGCGCCCCTGACCCGGGGTCTGCTGCAACGCTGGCGCAAATACACCCTGGTGCTGGACGCGGTGCTGATCGGACTGCTGGCCATGGGGGTCACCGCCTTGATCTCCGCGGGACTGCCGGTCAGTTCCTGGCTCGACATCAACGCCTGGGCCACCCAGCCCACCTGGATCCAGGTGGTGGCGGGCACCCTGGCGGTGGCCGGGGTCTCCACGGTGGGTTTCTTGCATCTGATGCTGCGCAAATTCACCGCCAATCTGCTCATCAGGCGTCTTGACAAAGAGATCCCGGAAACCGACTTGCAAGAATATGTCCGCAACGCCTTCCGCAAGAATACCCATCCCCTGCGTCCCCTGCTCCACGCCCAACCCGCCGGATGGGGCAGACTGGCCCAGATGCGCATCGAAAAGGTGCTCAAACACACCGACACCTACGTGCAAAACCTCAACGACCAGTTCACCAACCCCTCGGGTCGCGCGGATGCTTCCAATCCCACGATCCAACCGGAAACGAAATAACACCCAAGGGTATTCTTATCGCAGATCACGACCGCCAACCTTGCAAGATTCCAAAGATGGCGGTCGTGATCCAGACTTGACGACGGCGTGACGGTTTTCGATGCTCAACCGAATCCCTTTGACCTGGAAAGCCCTCGTGGCCACGGTTTTGGTGGCCACCGCCACCTGGAACCTCCTGGATGTCATTCAAACCGATCATCTGCGCGCCATTTTCCAATCCCGACTCTCCGCGGTCCTCGGAGAAAAAGCCTCGGCCAACCGGATTCTCTTCGACAACCACATACGCGCCTATCACCAATCGGTCCGGCTGCTGGCCGCCCAGAAAAACTTTCTCGACTATATCGCCGAATGGTCCACCGGGGATGAATCGGTCCCCCGTCTGCTCCACCACGACCGTCCCCCCTCGTGGCTGCCCCGGGCCTCGGTGTTGCGGGGATTCACCCCCTTGCCGATTCTGCTGCTGCTGGATCAAAACGGCACGGTACGGGAGATCTATCAGGGACAGACCGCTCCACCCCCGGCGGCCCTGCTGGAACCCACACCGCTGCTCATGGAGTTGAGCCACAATCAGACCTTTCTCACCGCCATCGCCGACGCCCCCTATCTGATCACCTCGGAAACGATCCTCGACAAACAGGGAGACCCCAAGGCCACCCTTATGCTGGCCGCGCCGCTGAACGACGAATTCCTCTCCCGGTTTCAAGGTCCGGTGGGACGCTATACCGGTCTGGTGGCCCTGCTGGAAGGCGAAAACCAGACCATCATCGCCAGCAATCAACCGGATGTACTCCCTTCGGGGGTGCCTTTGGCCAAGACCTCGGAACGGTTTCTGGTTTCGGGTCATTCGTTCTTCGATTACGGCTCTTCGGATCTGCTGTTGCAACTGGTCACCTTAGAGTCCACCGAAACCCTGGAATCCCTGTTGCGTTCGATCCTGTCCACCGAGCGGCGCCAACGGTTCATCACCGCGGCGGCCCTGATCATCTCCTGTCTGCTGATCATGCTCTGGATCACCCGCAACATCGAACAGATCACCAGAGACATCGTGGATTTCTCCCGCAACGTCCTGGACTCCAAAACCCGGGACACCCATCCCCATCAGGATGAATTGCAAACCCTGCGCACCCGCTTCGTCCAGTTCACCGAAGAGATCATCTCCACCCGCGACACCCTCAAAACCGAACTCGAAGAGCGCAAACGCATCGAAAGCGCCATCCGCAAGCTCTCCCGCGCCGTGGAACAAAGCCCGGCTGCGGTGATGATCACCAATCCCCAGGGGCTGATCGAATACGTCAATCCCCAGTTCACCATCTTGACCGGTTATGCGTCCGAAGAGAGCCTGGGACGGGATCCGGGCTTCCTGAAATCCGGCAAGACCCCGGCGACCACCTACAAAAACCTCTGGGAGACCATCTCCGCCGGTCAGGTGTGGCGCGGGGAACTTCACAACCGGCGCAAGGACGGCACCACCTATTGGGAATTGAACGCCATCTCCACCATTCACGACCGGGAGCTGGGCACCACCCACTATGTGGCCATCAAGGAGGATGTCTCCTTGCGCATCGAGATGGAAAAAGCCCTGGAACAGGCCCGAGCCGCCGCCGAAGCGGCCATTCAGGTCAAAAACGACTTCATGGCCAACATCAGCCACGAACTGCGCACCCCTTTGAACACCATCATCGGCTGCGCCAATCTGGTGCTGGAAAAAACCTGCGGCGAACTCAACAAAACGCAGCGCAAATACCTCAAGGAGGTGCTCACCGGCGCGGATCGCCTCACGGTGATGATCGACGACCTGCTGGACATCTCCCGGGTGGACACCAAACAGTTCATCCTCGAAAAGCAGATGTTCGAGCTGCGGGGACTGGTGGAAGGGGCGGCGGCCATGGTGGTGGCCGAAGCCCGGGCCAAATCCCTGGATTTTTCCTGCCACATCCACCCGGACGCCCCGGCCCGGTTGCGGGGGGATCCGGTGCGGCTGCGGCACGCGTTGTTGCATCTGCTGGGCAATGCCATCAAGTTCACCCCCCACGGCAAGGTGAGCTTGAGCGTGGATCCGGCCCCGGCTCCGGCGGATGGGGGCACCATCATCGTCACCATCGCCGACACCGGCATCGGCATTCCGGAAGAGTTGCACACCACCATTTTCGACCCCTTCACCCAGGCCGACTCCTCCTTGTCCCGCCCCTACGGCGGATCCGGACTGGGATTGGCCATCACCAAGCGCATCATCGAACTGATGGGGGGCAACATACGGGTCTCCAGCCGGGTGAACGAAGGCAGTATTTTCGTCATCACCTTGCCTTTGGAAATCCCCAGACAGGATCTGCCGGCCCTGGTGGATCCGAGCCTGACCCCGGCCAGCTTCCTGCCGGGTCGCAAGGCGCTGGTGGCGGGCAAACATCCGGTCAACCGATTGATCCTGAAAAAACTGCTGCTGGCACGGGGCATGGAGGTGATCGAGGCCAGTCAATGTCAGGTGGTGGAGGCCATGGCCGAAGAGACCGGCCCGGCGGAGTTCGATCTGATCTGTCTGGACTGCTCCCTCTCCCCCACCGGCGGCGTGGAGGAGACCCGACGCCTGCGGGCCATTCCCGGCATGGCCACGGCACCGCTTCTGCTGTTCGGCGGCGACGATCTACGGGTGCCCGGCGATCCCCCGGCGATCCAGATCCTGCCCAAGCCGATCCGCCGTTCCCAGGTGTATCAGGCGATCAATCTGGCCTTCAAGCTCCCCCTGGATGACACCACGGATCCCCTGCCCCCGGTCAACGGCGCAACAGAACCCGGAGAAACCGGCGACCCCGGAGAAACCGGCAACGCCTGAAGACAAAGACTGGACTTCCTGGATTGATTTTGCTTCAATTTCAGATCCACTTCCCAACGCCGCTTCCAAAAAGCACGCGGGAGGCGTTCCAACCGAGAAGAGGGCCACGAATCATGGGCATGAAAGTATTGCTGGTCGGTAGTGGTGGCAGGGAACACGCCCTGGCGTGGAAAATCGCCCAATCCCCGCTGGTGGAAACACTCTGGTGCGCGCCGGGCAATCCGGGCATCGCGGCCCACGCGATCTGCGTGAACATCCAGGCCGACGCCCTGGAAGCACTGGTGGCCTTCGCGGTGGATCAGGCCATCGATCTGGTGGTGATCGGCCCCGAAGCCCCCTTGACCCTGGGATTGGCCGACTTGCTGCACGGAGTGGGCATTGCGGCCTTCGGCCCTTCCAAAGCGGCGGCGGCCCTGGAAGGCTCCAAGGCCTTCATGAAGGATCTGCTCGCCCGTCACGCCATTCCCACCGCCGCCTATCGCACCTTCCGGGATCCGGAAGCGGCCTGGGCCTATATCCAGGCACAAGGCGCGCCCATCGTGCTCAAGACCTCGGGCTTGGCCGCGGGCAAGGGGGCCATCGTCTGCCAGACCCTGGCAGAAGCCAAAGAGGCCCTGGAGCGCATCATGATCCAGCGGGAGTTCGGATCCGCCGGCGACGAAATGGTGGTGGAAGGATTCTTGCGGGGGGAAGAGGCGTCGCTGCTGGCCTTCGTGGACGGGGAACGGGTGATCCCATTGGCAGGCGCCCAGGACCACAAGGCGATCCGGGACGGGGATACCGGTCCCAACACCGGCGGCATGGGGGCCTACTCCCCGGCCCCGGCCCTGACCGACGCCCTGGTGAACCGGGCGGTGGAGGAGATCATCCTGCCCACGGTGCGGGCCATGGCCGCCGAGGGTTATCCCTACCGGGGGATCCTCTACGCGGGCCTGATGATCGACGGGGATGACCTGCAAACCCTGGAATACAACGTGCGCTTCGGCGACCCGGAGTGTCAGCCGCTGCTGATGCGCATGCGTTCGGACATCGTGCCCTTCCTGATGGCCTGCGCCACCGGATCCCTGGCCGGCATGGCCATCGACTGGGATCCCCGCGCCGCCTTGTGCGTGGTCATGGCGGCGGAGGGCTATCCGGGCCACTATCCCAAGGGCGATGCGATCCAGGGACTGGATCAGGCCGCCGGGTTGGCTGGCGCATCCGCCGACAGCATGGTCTTTCACGCCGGCACCCGCCTGGAAAACAATCAAGTGGTCACCGCCGGAGGACGGGTGCTGGGGGTCACGGCCCTGGGACAAGGCGTGGCCGAGGCCCAACGCCGGGCCTATGAGGTGGTGCGGAGAATATCCTGGAAAGGGGTCCAGTTCCGCAGTGACATTGGCTATCGGGCCGTGGCCCGGGAACAGCAAGCTTGAGGGCAACAAAAGAAACATGAACGCAGCGACTACCCCTCTGGTGGGGATTCTGATGGGATCCGACTCGGACTGGGAGGTGATGAAGGAGGCGGGCAAGGTGCTGCGCGACTTCGGCATTCCGTTTGAAATGAGCGTCACCTCCGCCCACCGCACCCCGGAACGCACCCACGACTACGCCCATTCCGCCTCTCAACGGGGGGTGCGGGTGTTGATCGTCGGGGCCGGAGCCGCCGCCCATCTGGCCGGGGTGGTGGCCTCCATCACCGATCTGCCGGTGATCGGCGTGCCCCTGTCGGCCACGGAACTGCAAGGCATGGACGCCCTGCTGGCCACGGTGCAGATGCCCGGAGGCATCCCGGTGGCCACCATGGCCATCGGCAAGGCCGGCGCCAAAAACGCGGCCCTGCTGGCGGCGCGAATTCTGGCCCTCTCCGATCCGGTTCTGGCGGAACGCTATCAGGCTTTCAAAAACCAAATGGCCGCCGAAGTGACCGCCAAACACGACGCCTTGCAAAACCGCTTGAAAGAAATCCATTTTTGAAAAAAAAGAGGGGGTCTAGGGGATTCATCCCCCAGGGTTTTGACTTTCAAACCTAACATTTCCAATTTGATCACATCATCAGATCGCGCCATGCTCGACGCCATCGCCGCCTTGCACCAAGGAGAGGTGATCGGTCTGCCCACCGAAACCCTGTTCGGTCTGGCAGCCGACCCTTGGCACCCGGAAGCCGTGGCCCGTTTGACCCGCCTGAAGGCCCGCCCCACAGACAAGGGCTTCATCCTGCTGGTGGCCAGACAAGAAGATCTGGCCTCCCTGGTGGAACCCCCCTCCCCGTTGGCGCGCTCCCTCATGGCCCGATTCTGGCCCGGCCCCCTGACCCTGGTGCTGCCGGCGCGTTCCGGCCTGCCCGACCCCATCACCGGAGGCAGTGGATCTGTGGCGGTGCGTCACTCGCCGGCCCCGGCGGTGCAAGAACTGCTCGCCCTGTGGCGTGGTCCCCTCATCTCCACCAGCGCCAACCGCGCCGGAGAGCCTCCCCCGGCCACCTCCCAAGAGGTGCGGGAGATCTGGCATTCCGAGGGGATGCTGGTCCTCGACGGCACCATCCGCCCCGACGCCCTCCCTTCCACCCTGCTCAAAATCACCGCAAACCGGGCCACGCTGTTGCGCCACGGCGCCATCCCGCTGGAACAACTGCGGTCCTGGATTCCCGACCTGGAGGAGGCGGTGTGATCGACCATGAACAATTCCGCCTCGCGCTGATCCATCTGGAAAAACAGCTCATCAACCATCTGCATCTGCCCGACGATCAACCACCACTGATCCGGGAGGCGGTGGCCGAATCGGTGATTCACCGCTTTGAAACCTGTTACGACGCCTTGTGGAAGGTGCTGAAACGCCATTTGCATGAAGAACTCGGCGTGCCGGACGTGCCCAACAGTCCCAAACCGATCTTGCGATTGGCCCATAAAAACGCCCTGCTCCCCTCTCCGATCGAGCAGTGGCTGCGCTACGCCGATGCCCGCACCGCCACCTCCCATGATTACAGTGATACCAAGGCCCAACACGCCCTCACCCTGACCGGGCCGTTCCTGCGGGATGCCATCCGTCTTTACCAGACCCTAAGCGGACAAACCTGGAGATGACCACCAGCACCGCACCCCGCCTGGATCTGACCCACGACCAGCGCACCTTGCTGTTGAGCCTGCTGGCGCAGCATCTGCCCGGCGTCGAGGTCTGGGCCCACGGCTCCCGGGTCCAAAACCGGACCCGTCCCCACTCCGATCTGGATTTGATCCTCTTTGCCCAGCCGGAACAATACGATGCCGTCTCCCGCCTGATCGAAGCCTGCGAGGAGAGCCAACGGCCCTTTCGCGTCGATGCTTTGATCTGGGACCACCTGCCCCCGCGCTTCCACCCGCCGATCCTGGCCCGACACGTCATCCTGCAATCCGGATCCTCTCCCACACTGAAAAATCTGTAGAACAAACCCGGAAAAAACATTGAATTCCGGGAGTCCCACATGGCACATTATCCGCATATTGGACAACAGGCGTACAGTTGATGCCAGTTTTTCAAGAACGACCGCCATCCCAGGGTATCACATGTCGATTCCGCTGCCTCCGTCACACGCCCCGCACCCCCAGGAACCCGACGAATCGGCGCTGGAACACGCCATCAGGGTCGCCGATCACGTCTGGTGGGTGGGTCATCATTTTGTCGATGATCCGTTTCAATGCCATCCCTATCTGATCGAGCACGGGGATCAATCGGTGCTGCTGGATCCCGGATCGGTGCTCACCTTTCCCACCACGTTGCGAAAAATCCAGGAGGTGGTACCCCTCTCCGCGATCCGCTACATCATCTGTCACCATCAGGATCCGGACATCACCGGCATTTTGCCCCATCTCGACACCCTGATCACCCGGGATGACGCGGTGATCCTCAGCCACTGGCGCGCCAATGCCCTGATCAAACACCTCGGACTCCAACACCTGCCCCTGGTGTGCGTGGAGGAAATGGGCTGGAAACTGGATCTGGGGGGACGGTTGCTGCAATTCGTATTCACGCCGTATCTGCACTTCAGCGGCGCGTTCTGCACCTTTGATCCGGCCACCGGCACCTTGTTTTCCAGCGATCTGTTCGGGGGACTGTCCAGGGATACCCCTTTGTTCGCCCAGGACGAACAGGCCTTCGAGGCGATCCAGTTCTTTCACGAACACTACATGCCCAGCCAGGAGATTCTGCGCCACGGCTTGGCCAACCTGGAAACCCTCCCCATCCGCCTGATCGCCCCCCAACACGGCTCCTTGATTCCGGAGCATCTGGTCTCTTTTGTCTTCGACCGTCTCAAGAATCTGGATTGTGGACTGTTTCTGCTCACCCGCACCAATTCCAACTTTCAGCGGCTGTCCAATCTCAACCGCATGCTGCGGGAGATGATGCAAACCCTGATGGTCCAACGGGACTTCAGCGCCGTATCCAACCGCATTCTGGAACTGGCCAAACCCTTGATCCCGGTGATCGGACTGGAGTTCTACGCCCAGACGGAATCCGGGGATACCCTGTATCTGGCCCCGGAAAACAACTATCGGGGCACCCTGGTGGCCGCGATCCCCGCGGAGTGTCGGGTTTTTCTGGGCATGTCGCGTCACCATTGGCAGCAGGATCATGTGGGGCCCTATCTGGTGGCCCCCTATCCCGGCAGCTCCCTCGCGCCAAGCAGAGAACCCATCGAACAGGGATTGATCCTGCCCCTGTTTTCGCCCCAGAACGACTTGGTGCAGGCCGTGGTGCTGTTCCGTCTGGCGGAAAAACTGGTGATCGATGACGAAATGGCCAATATCCTCACCCAGTTGAGCATTCCCCTGGGGGTGGCCGTGGAGCGGGAAATCATCCTGCACATCATGGACCTGGAAAAGAAAAAAGCCTACGAACGTTCCATCCGGGATCCTTTGACCGGACTGTTCACCCGCTATTACATGCAAGAGGCGATGAATCGGCTCTGTCGCATCCACGACCGGGATCCCCACGCCTCCATTGCCCTGCTGGCCTTCGACATCGACCATTTCAAATCGGTCAACGACACCTATGGTCACGCCATGGGGGATGTCACCTTGAAAAAGGTGGCCAACATTCTCATCGACAGCATTCGGAGCGTGGATGTGCCGGTGCGGCTGGGGGGAGAGGAGTTCGTGATCTTTCTCATCGGCGCCCCGGAACACGTTTGCCTCGCGGTGGCGGAACGGATCCGGATGCGGGTGTCGCAACTCACCTTCGCGCCTCCGATGCACGAACGCACCATCACCATCAGTTGCGGCATTGCCCACCGCCAGACCGACGAAGCCATCGCCCACACCATGGAACGGGCCGATCTG
The DNA here is from genome assembly GCA_015231755.1 of Magnetococcales bacterium. Lineage (NCBI taxonomy): Bacteria > Pseudomonadati > Pseudomonadota > Magnetococcia > Magnetococcales > Magnetococcales bacterium. Next base: position 129,736 of record JADGAZ010000002.1, read on the forward strand.
GCCTTGTATCAAGCCAAAACCACCGGACGCAACAAAGTGGTGGTGGATCACATCGCTGCCTTGTCATAATCGACAACAGGCCGCATCATGAACACACCCGAGGGCACCTTGTGCCGGTTGCCCCAACCTTTGACCAACACGCCCACTCCCCAGGCAACGGGATACCTCACGCCACCTCACTCCTTGGAAAAGCCCGGCCATGTTGCAAAAATTGCGCAATCTGTTCCGTTCCCAACCCGCCCCCCCACGGGCCACCGCTTCCCTGGACCAGGCCATCCCCCTTCTCAAGGAACGGCTGCAACGACAAGAACCTTTTCAGCCCCGCATCATTCAGTTGGAAACCCGCTCCCGCTGCACCGGCCACTGTTCCTTTTGTCTGGCCTCGGTGGGCCGGGATCCCCGACCGGATCTGCTGATGAGCGAGACTCTGTTCGACAAAATCCTGGGGGAACTGGTCCAATGGGAATTCGTCAATCGTTTGTCCTTGTACAACAACAACGAACCCCTCATGGACAAACGCATCACGGATTGGCTGCGCAAGGCCAGAAAGGCCCTGCCCCTGGCCTATCTGGAGCTGAAATCCAATGGCACCATCCTCTCCATGGACAAGATCATCGACCTGTTCGACGCGGGTCTGGACATGCTCTACATCAACGATTACCGGGACGCGGAAGCCTTCGCCAAAGGGGAACACCGTCCCAATGTGGCCCGCATCTTGAAAGAACTGGAAGCCAGCCGCCGCTTCAAGGGTCACTTTGAGCGCAACCATCATTTCCGACGGGTGATCGTCTCCTTGCGCAAGCAGGAAGAACACCTCAACACCCGGGCCGGCAGTTCCCCCAACCGGGATCCCCTGCCCGCGCCCTTGAACCTGCCCTGTCTGCGCCCCTTTGAACAACTGGCCATCAATCCCGCCGGACTGGTGACCCTGTGTTGCGACGATCTGCTGTTCCAGGAGCCTCTGGGGGACTTGAACCAGCAAACCCTGCCGGAAATCTGGCTTTCCAGCCCCTACGACCGGCTGCGCCTAGCCCTGCTGGAGGGCCAACGGGGCGTAAGGGTCACTTGCTCTCACTGTGATTTTCGGGGATACTCCCACGAAATGCTGGCGGAATTGGGTGTCTGACCTCAAGCATTCCCTCCCGCAACGGTAAACATAACCATGGATATACTGCTCCTCAATCCCGAATACCGCACCCGCAACAACTATCCCTGGGGCATTCTCAATGTGGCCAGCCACCTCAAACGGGTGGAAGGGTGCGACGTGCGACTGATCGACGCCTCCCTGGACGGGGCCGATGCGGCCATGCGTCAGACGCTGGCCCTGCTGCCCCGGGTGGATGTGGTGGGAGTGGGGGCGATGTCCATCGATACCCCGTGGCTGAAAACCGTGGTGGATACAATCAAGGCGGAAAAGCCCTCCTGCCATGTCGTGGTGGGGGGTCCCCATGCCATGCTCTGCCCGGAACAGACCTGCGCTTATCCCAACATCGATTCCGTGGTCTACGGCGAAGGGGAAGCGGCCACCGCCGCCTTGCTGCGGGAACTGTCCAGCGAACAGCACGATCTGGTACGGGTGCCCGGCCTCATCCATAAAAAAAACGGCGCACTGATCCGCAATCCAGCCGCGCCACCCGCCGGATTTTGCGATACCGCCTATGAACTCCTGGACGAACGCATTCAGGAGACCTTTGCCGATTACATTCAAGTGTTCGCCGGTCGCGGCTGCTCCTACAAGTGTTCTTTCTGCTTCAACTCCATCTGCGGCCTGAAAAAAGAAGAACGCCCCATGCCAGAAATCATGGAGGAGATCCGCGTCCTGAAACAGACTTACGGCATCAAGACCATCTATTTCCGGGACGAAAACTTCTTCTCCGACAAGAAACGCGTCCTGGAGATGATCCGGTTGTATCGGGAGGGGGGATTCGATTTCCGCTGGCGGGCGCTGTGCCGGGCCAACTACTTTCACAAAAACTATATCGGCGAATCCCTGTTGCGGGAAATGGCGGGAATCGGCTGCGAATGTCTCAAGTTCGGCTTTGAATCCGGTTCCGAACGGATGCTCAAGGCCATCAAGAAAGGCATCAAACTGCAAAGCATCCACACCACCATCCAGGCTTTCACCCGCGTGCCGGAAGTCTCGCTGGTGACCAACTTCCTGATCGGCATGCCCGGCGAAACCCTCGAAGACTACAAACAGACCCTGGCCATGGTGGAATGGATCTACGACGTGCTGCCCTCCGCGGAAATCGTCGGTCCCCACTACTATCGCATCTATCCGGGGGGAGAGTTGTACAATCAGATCGTCCAGATGGGCTACGCCTCCCCCGACAGTCTGGAGGGATGGGTGGCCCGTTACGAAGATCCGGACAACCGGGGTCAGGCGGAAGGATTCGCGGATTTAGGGTTGAACTATCCCTGGATCGATCCGCGGTATCTGGACATCGCCCAGAACGCCCACTACATGGCCAAACTGGCCAACAAACGCCAGTTGCTGGAATGGCCCCTCTACAAACGCATCCTGATGTGGCCGTTTTATTTCTCATCCCGCATGCGCATGCGTCATGGATGGTTCAAAGGGCTGCTGTGGGAAATCACCCTGGCCCGCAAGCTCGAAAAATTCTCCATCTGGACCCTGCTGGCGGACAATGCCCTCTACGCCCGCCTGCAAGGAGCCGGATGGTATCAAAGCCTCAAAAAAACCCGTGGATTTCGTTATATGGTCAGCCGGGTGTTTCAGTGAGGGGAGGGGAACAAAAAAACGCGCACGTCAGATCCCCTGATCGGATCATGGCGTGCGCGTTTTTTTAAATCGCGGATCCTGCCTACTCCACCGTCACACTCTTGGCCAGATTGCGGGGTTGATCCACGTCGGTCCCCTTCAGAACCGCGATGTGATAGGCCAAAAGCTGCAACGGTACCACATACAGAATCGGTGCGGCCAACATGCCGCACTCCGGCATGGAGATGACATAATCGGCCTTGAACGGGGTCTCCTCGGGACCGGTGGTGCCGGTGATCACCACCAGACGCCCCCCTCTGGCCCGCGCCTCTTCCAGATTGCTCACCAGTTTGTCGAACAACGGATCCCGCGGGGCCACGGCGACCACCGGCAGATGGGCGTCGATCAAGGCGATGGGACCATGTTTCATTTCGCCGGCAGCGTAACCTTCGGCGTGGATGTAGGAGATTTCCTTGAGCTTCAAGGCCCCTTCCAACGCAATGGGATAACAGGTGCCCCGCCCCATGAACAAAAATCCCTTGGCATTCATGAAACGACCGGCAATACGATGCAGGAAGGCATCGTGGAGCAGTACCTGTTCCAGCCGGGCCGGCAGTCGCGTCAACTCCTCGACACTCTTTTGCTCCTCCTCCCGATCCAGACGACCCTGGGCCTTGGCCAAGGCCAGCGCCAGACAGGCCAGCACCATCAGTTGCGTGGTGAAGGCCTTGGTGGAAGCCACACCGATCTCCGGACCGGCCTGGGTATAAAGCACGCCATCGGCCTCCCGGGCGATGGAGGATTCGGGCACGTTGACGATGGCCAGCACCTTTTGTCCCTGGGCCCGGCAAAACCGCAACGCCGCCAGGGTATCGGCGGTCTCACCGCTTTGGGAGATGACCACGGTCACCGCGTCCGGCAAAGACGGGGGTTCCCGATAACGGAATTCGGAGGCGATGTTGACCGTCACCGGCAGACGGGCGAGACGCTCGATCCAGTAGCCGGCCACCATTCCCGAATGATAGGAGGTGCCGCAGGCGATGATGTTGACCGCCTTCACCGCGCTCAGATCCAGTTCCCCGTCCAGGTCGTGGAGATCCACCTTCTGATCCGCCGCGTTGATCAACCCCTTGAGGGTCTCCCCCAGCACGGTGGGCTGTTCAAAAATCTCTTTTTGCATGAAGTGGCGATAGGGCCATTTGTCCGTCAGGTCGGCGCTCACATGGGACAGCTTGACCGCCCGATCCACCTGCAACCCGTTCAGATCGGTGATCCGAACCGACGTGCGGGTCAACACCGCCAGATCGTCATCGTTCAGATAGATCATGCGACGGGTGTAGGGAACCAGCGGGGTGGCGTCGGAGGCGATAAAGTTCTCCCCCTCCCCGACCCCCAGAATCAACGGACTGCCGCGACGCACCGCAATCAGCAAGTCGCAGCCCCGGATCAGGATACCCAGGGCATAAGCGCCTTGCAAACGGCGGATGGCGGCACGCACCGCATCCGCCGGCTCCAGGCCCCGGTCCAGTTCCTGATCGATCAGATAGGGAATCACCTCGGTATCGGTATCCGACGCAAACACCACCCCCTGAGCGGTCAACTCCCGGCGCAACTCCTGGTAATTTTCGATGATGCCGTTGTGCACCACGGCGGTACGGCGGGACATGTGGGGATGGGCGTTTTGTTCCGTGGGGGGGCCGTGGGTGGCCCAACGGGTATGACCGATGCCCACCAGACCGGTACGAGGGGTCTCCGCCAGCCGTGTTTCCAGATGGACCAGTTTGCCTTTGGAGCGGGTGATCTGGATCTCCCCATCCCGGCTCAAGATGGCGATACCCGCCGAATCATAGCCCCGATACTCCAGCCGCTTGAGACCTTCCACTAAAATGGGCGTGGCGTTGCGTTCACCAATGACACCGATAATGCCGCACATGGCTTCTCTCCCCTGTCGAACAATGAACAAAAAAAGAGGGGAACCCCCTCTTTTATTTTCAAGCGTCTCAAAAAAACGTATCAGGAACGGGGCTTTCTCTTTTCCGACCAGCCCATGACATGAGTCTGATGGGAACGTGAGATGGCCAGGGAATCAGCGGGCACATCCTTGGTCACCGTGGTGCCCGCGCCGATGGTGGCCCCGGTTCCCACCTGCACCGGTGCGACGAACTGCACATCCGATCCCACGAACACATGATCGCCGATCACGGTACGGTGTTTATGCACCCCATCGTAATTGCAAGTGATGGTGCCCGCGCCGACATTGACCCCGCTGCCCACCTGGGCATCGCCGATATAGCTCAGATGGTTGATCTTGGAACCCGCCCCGATGACGGACTTTTTGATCTCGCAGAAGTTGCCCACCTTGACCTTGCGGGCCAGACGGCTTCCGGGTCGCAGACGGGCATAAGGACCGATATCACAATCCGCCTCGATATCAGCCCCATCCAGATGGGAAAAAGAAAGAATCCGGCAATCCGCGCCGATCACGCTCTCCTGGATGTGACAATACGGGCCAATGGCGCACCCTGGTCCCACCACGGTTCCGGGGCCCAGCACCACATGAGGCTCGATGACCGTATCCATGCCGATGACCGCATCCGCCGCCACCCAACACGACGCCGGATCCACGAAGGTCACCCCTTGGTTCATCCAGTGGGCAATGCGCCGATCCCGGAAGGCCCGTTCCAACTCGGCGAGTTGGGCCCGGTCATTGACCCCGGAAAGGGCCAAGGCATCCTCGAACAGCAGCGCCGAAGCGCCACCCGAGGCGATGGCCATGGGCACAATATCCGGCAGATAGTATTCGTTCTGAGCGTTGTCGTTACCGAGAGCGCCGATCCAGGCGGGCAGTCGCTCCAGGGAGACACAATAAAAGCCGCTGTTGACTTCACGAATGGTCCGCTCTGGAGGCGAAGCATCCTTGTGTTCGACGATGCGCGACAGCGTTCCTGCCGCATCCCGCACCACGCGACCGTATCCGGCGGGATTGTCCAGCAGGGTGGACAGCACCGTCAACGCCACGCCCTGGCTGCGGTGATGGGTCAGCAAAGTTTCCAGAATCGGGGTGGTGATCAGGGGATGGTCGCCGTTGAGAATCAGCAACTCGCCGGTGAGGTTGTGCAGCACCGGCAGAGCGCACTGGACCGCGTGTCCCGTGCCCTTGCGTTCGTACTGCCGGACCCAGTGGATATCCGGAGCGGCCAGACTTTGTTCCACGGCCTCGGCCTGGAAACCGGTGACCACGATGATGCGTTCGGGCCTGAGCCCCCGGACAGCCTGAAGGATATGCCACAACAAGGGACGACCGGCCAGGGAATGGAGCACCTTGGGAAGACGGGAGCGCATCCGGGTTCCCTGACCAGCGGCCAAGACCAAGACAGTACAGCGGTTCATGGACACCAAGCTCCCCTGTTGTTGTCAGCCAATCATCGACAGGGGGACTAGGCCTTCTGCCTGTGGAGAAGTTCCAGACAGGCTTGAGCAAAATCGATACGGGATTGCCAATAAGCGGTGACGGACTCATCCACCCCCGCGGCAGCCATATGGTTCTGGGCCTCGGAGCGTTCGAGTTTGATGGCTGGCTCGGAGATCTGCTCCCGGGAGAGCGCCCGTTCGGTGAGGATGGTCACCTTTTCGGGCATGACATCGGCAAAACCACCCGCCACGACGAAATGCTTGGCGTCATCCCCATCGCCCACCGTGAGAATGCCGGGCTTGAGCAGGGTCACGAACGGGGCGTGACCCGCCATGACCCCGAAATATCCCTCGGCTCCCGGGGCGGTGACCAACAGGGACTCCTCGGAGAACAACAGCGCCTCCGGGGTGACGAGTTCCATTTGAATGACGATGGACATGGAATCTCCCTATTACTGCTTGGCCAAGCGACGGCCTTTCTCGATGGCGCTGTCGATATCGCCCACCATGTAGAAGGCAGCCTCGGGCAGGCTATCGTGTTTGCCTTCGATGATTTCCTTGAAGCCCCGGACCGTCTCTTTGAGGGAGACATAGACGCCCTTCTGACCGGTGAAGGCCTCGGCGACATGGAAGGACTGGGAGAGGAAGCGCTGAATCTTGCGCGCCCGGAAAACCGTGAGCTTGTCTTCCTCGGAGAGTTCGTCCATGCCCAGGATGGCGATGATGTCCTGGAGGGATTTATAGGTTTGCAGCACGCGTTGGACTTCACGGGCGACGGTGTAGTGTTCCAGTCCCACCACTTGGGGATCGAGCATCCGGGAGGTGGAGTCCAGGGGATCCACCGCCGGATAGATGCCGATTTCGGCGATCTGACGGGAGAGCACGGTGGTGGCGTCCAGATGGGAGAACGCGGTGGCCGGAGCCGGGTCGGTCAAGTCGTCCGCCGGCACGTAGATGGCCTGCACCGAGGTGATGGACCCGCTGGTGGTGGAGGTGATCCGCTCCTGCAAGGCCCCCATGTCGGTGGCCAGGGTGGGCTGATAACCCACGGCGGAGGGGATGCGACCCAACAGGGCCGACACTTCGGAACCCGCCTGGGTGAAACGGAAAATGTTGTCGATGAACAACAACACGTCCTGTTTGGCCACGTCGCGGAAATACTCGGCCACGGTCAATCCGGTGAGGGCGACGCGGGCACGGGCTCCGGGGGGCTCGTTCATCTGGCCGTAGACCAACGCGGCTTTGGAATTCTTGTAATCGTGGGGATCGATCACCTTGGAGGCGATCATTTCGTGGTAGAGGTCGTTGCCCTCGCGGGTCCGCTCACCCACCCCGGCGAAGACCGAATACCCACCATGTCCCATGGCCACGTTGTTGATCAATTCCATGATCAACACGGTCTTGCCCACGCCGGCACCGCCGAAGAGGCCGATCTTGCCACCCTTGGCATAGGGGGCGAGGAGATCCACCACCTTGATGCCGGTTTCGAGGATTTCGGACTCGGTAGACTGTTCGGCAAACGTGGGAGCCGAGCGGTGCATGGAAAAGGTCTGTCCGGTATTGATCGGGCCGAGTTGATCCTGGGGATCACCCACCACGTTCATGATGCGGCCCAAGGTGGCCTCGCCGACCGGAACCTGGATCGGGGCACCGGTGTCCACAACCTCTTGACCGCGCACCATACCATCGGTGGAGTGCATGGAGATGGTCCGAACCGTATTTTCGCCCAGATGCTGGGAGACTTCCAACACCAGACGACCTTCCTTCTCCCGCTCCATGTGCAGGGCGTTGAGAATGGCTGGAAGTTCGCCGTCGAAGCGGACATCCACCACTGGCCCGACCACCTGAATCACCCGTCCTACATTTTTGCTCATTGATCGCTCCGTCTTGCGCTTGAATGGATCGCCGTGCCCGCGCCGTCCGTCGCGGTCGCGGTGGGAGTATGCTGGATAATCATCCCTTCAAAGATTCAGACCCGCCGATGATTTCCATCAGTTCGGTGGTGATGGCGGCCTGGCGCGTTCTGTTGTATTTGATACTGAGTTTTTTCAACATTTCTCCGGCGTTACGCACGGCATTGTCCATGGCGGTCATGCGGGCGGCGTGTTCGGCGGCATTGGATTCAGCCAACGCCTGAAACACCTGCACCGCGATGTTCCGGGGCAGCAGGGCGGCCAGGACGGTCTCCTCGTCGGGCTCGAAGAGGGGACTTGCCACCGCATCCCCCGTATCGGAGGTATCCACGGAATCCACCGGGGCCGGGATGAGCTGCCGCCAGGTGAGTTCCTGAGTCATGGCCGACTTGAAGGCATTGTAAAGCAAATGACACTCGTCGAACAAACCGGCCTCGAAATCCGAAAGCAGCTTGTTGGCCACGATCCGTTCCGCAGACTCGAAGGTGAGCTGACGGGTCAACCCCACATGGACATCCCGGGTCATGGCGCCGTATTGACGCTTCAAGACATCGTGGGCCTTGCGACCGACAAAGGTCAAGGAGACGGTATGTCCCTGCTGGGTCAGTTGAGCAATCCGGGCCCGTGTGGCCCGGATGATGCCGCTGTTGAAGCTGCCGCACAATCCCCGATCCGCCGTATAGACCACCAACTGGATCTTTCTCGGTCCTTCCGGAGGACGGGCGAGGAGCGGTGGAGCGTTTTCCGCCGGGATCAAGGTTGCCAGCCCCTGGATCATGGCACGGATACGGATGCTGTAGGGTCGGGTGGCCAGAGCGCGTTCCTGGGAACGGCGCAGCTTGGCAGCCGAGACCATTTTCATGGCCTTGGTGATCTGCCGGGTATTGTTGACCGACCGAATCCGGTTGCGGAGACTCTTGAGATTGGCCATGCGCCCGCCCCTTTATCGTGTCAGACCTGCGCCCGTTCCACGAACCCGGCAATGCAGCGGGTCAGGACCGAGGTCAGGTTCTCTTCCATCTCCTTGGAGAGTTTTTCCTCCTTTTTGATGGTTTCCAGGATGGCCTTCTGCTGGTTACGCATGTGATCCAGGATGGCCTGTTCCGCCTCCGTGATCTTTTTGACTTCGACCGCGTCCAGCAAACCACGGGTACCGGCGAACAGCACCACCGCCTGCTCTTCCATGGAGAGAGGCTGATACTGGGCTTGTTTCAGCAGTTCCATGAGCCGCTCGCCCCGGTGCAGCAACTTCTGGGTGGAGGCGTCCAGGTCCGAGCCGAACTGGGCGAAAGCCGCCATTTCCCGGTACTGGGCCAGATCGAGACGCAAGGAACCGGCCACCTGTTTGGTGGCTTTCACCTGGGCCGAACCACCCACCCGGGAGACCGACAGACCCACGGAGATGGCGGGACGCATGCCGGAGTAGAAGAGTTCCGATTCCAAAAAGATCTGGCCATCGGTGATGGAGATCACGTTGGTCGGGATGTAGGCCGACACGTCACCGCCCTGGGTTTCGATGATGGGCAGGGCCGTGAGCGAACCGGCGCCATTGGCATCATTGAATTTGCAGGCCCGTTCCAGCAAACGCGAATGGATGTAGAACACGTCGCCCGGATAGGCCTCGCGTCCCGGAGGACGGCGCAGGATCAAGGACATCTGACGATAGGCCACCGCCTGTTTGGACAGATCGTCGTAAACGATCAGGGCGTGCATGCCGTTGTCGCGGAAATATTCACCCATGGCGCACCCGGAATAGGGGGCGAGGAACTGCATGGGCGCCGGATCCGAAGCGGTGGCCGCCACCACGATGGTATAGGCCAGGGCGCCGTGTTTTTCCAAGGTTTTGACCACCTTGGCCACGGTGGAACGCTTCTGGCCGATGGCCACGTAGACGCAATAGACCGGTTTGTCGGTCTGATGGGTGCGCTGCTGATTGATGATGGCGTCGATGGCCACGGCGGTTTTGCCGGTCTGACGGTCGCCGATGATCAATTCCCGCTGTCCCCGTCCGATGGGCACCAGGGCGTCGAGGGCCTTCAAGCCAGTGTAGAGGGGTTCGTGAACCGATTTCCGGGGAATGATACCCGGCGCCACCACCTCGACCAGGGAACGATGGGGGGTATTGATGGCACCCTTGCCGTCGATGGGCACTCCCAGAGCATCGACCACGCGACCCAGCAACGCCTTGCCCACGGGCACGTCCACGATTCGCTGGGTACGCTTGACCGTGCTGCCTTCCTTGATGTTGCGGTCGTCGCCAAAGATCACGACACCGACATTGTCCTCTTCCAGATTGAGGGCCATGCCTTGCGTGCCATCCTGGAAGACGACCATCTCGCTGGCCATGACTTTGTCGAGTCCGTGGACACGGGCAATACCGTCTCCCACAGCGATCACCTGTCCCACCTCGGAGACCTCGGCCTCAATGCCGTAGTTGGCGATCTGTTTTTTCAGGATTCCACTGATTTCGGCGACGCTGATCTGCATCGGCTGTTATCCTCTCAATTGTGCTTTTAGCCGGTTCAAATGGTTGCGTACGGAGTAATCCATCATCAGGCTTCCGATTCGCACTACGATGCCGCCAAGAAGATCGGGATCCACTCGGCTCTCCAAACGGACCTTTTTGCCCGTCAATCTGGAAAGCGTGGTTTGCAGATCCTTGGCTTGGTGGGTGTCCAGGGGCGTGGCCGACTGGAGTTCGACGGTGATGCGTCCGCCACGGGCTTCCATTTCCTGATGATACGCGTCGGCAATGGAATCAACAATGTCCATCCGCCGTTTGTCCACGAGCAGCTTCAGAAAATTGCCCAGGATGCGGACCGGGGCCGCATGGGTGATGAAGGCATCCAGAGCGGCATGCTTGTGTGACGCGGATGCCGTCGGACTGGTGAGAAGAAGACGCAAGTCGGGAGTGGCGTTCAAAGTCTGCACAAAGTGTGCGAGACTCTCGCCTACGGTTTCCAATTGTTTTTCTTCGGAAGCCAGAGCCGCCAAAGCGGTTGCGTATCTTTTGGTCAAGGCAGAATTCAACACGTTGGTTCCTCAAACTATTGAATATTTTGGTTGGAAAAATCGTATTGCCTCGAATGCAGGATTGAATACCATACCTTGGCGAGCGGTTCAACGGTTTCCGATGGATCGAATGTCGATTTCGCACATGCAGCAAAAAATTCGTCTGCCGTGGCGCCAAAATGGCCTTCCGGTGTACTCTAGTAGCCCTGTTGCCCAAAGTCACCTTATGAGCTTGGCCCACTCTTTGGAGCCGGAATACGATTATGATGCACATCCCGATTTTGTTGTTCGTGATTCTGCCCTTTGTCGAGATCTGGCTGCTGATCTGGGTGGGCCATACCATCGGCGGCGGTCTGGTTTTTGTGTCGATTCTGGCCTCTGCCCTGCTGGGGGTGCAAATGATGCGCCACGCCGGCACCAGCACCCTGGCGTCTGCCCGGGAACACCTGATCCGGGGAGAGATCCCCGGCGAGGCGCTCCTGGATGGAGCCATGCGTCTGCTGGGGGGGGTGCTGCTGATCTTTCCCGGCTATTTAACCGACCTGATCGCCATGCCCCTGATTCTGCCTGTCACCCGCGCCGGGTTGCGCCGCTGGATTCTGTCGCTGCTGGAACGCCGCTTTTACGCCCCCCCGACCCATCCGGACCCGGCATCCGTGATCATCGAGGGGGAGGTGCTGTCCCATTCGGAGCCATCCCCGCGCCCGACGGACACACATCATTCTTCATAACGGACGCACCGGCAACACCCCACGGCACGTGGGTTACCCTCTTTAACCCCCGCAGAAGCAACGGAAATCCAATCCATGGCGTCAAACCCAAAAAGAGTCTGGTGTGCGGTATCGGGGCACGGGTTTGGACACTGGGCGCAATTGGGACCGGTGATCAAGGCGCTCCTGGACCAAAAAGCCGATCTGACGATTCATGTCACCGGGGGCGTGCCCAGTCGCCTGATCGCCAACACCCTCCAGCACCCCTTCACCCACGATCCCCGCAACCGGGATGTGGGGCTGGTTCAGCCCGATCCGCTGCGGGTCGACCTCAACGGCACCACCCATGCCCTCCACGCCCTCCACCACCCGTGGTCCCGGCGCGTGGCCGAAGAACAACAACTCATGAAAGCATGGCGACCGGACCTGATCCTGGGCAATATCCCCTATCTGCCCATGGAGGCGGGAAACCGTCTGGGAATCCCCACCGTAGCCCTCACCTCCCTCACCTGGGATCAGGTGCTGATAGCCTACTATCCCCCGGACGATCCGCAAGCCGCCGACTGGATTGGCACCATGCAAGCCGCCTACCGGCGCACCACCCTGGCCCTGCGCATCACCCCGCCCTTGCCGGTTCACCCGTTTGCCGAAACCCTCACCATCCCCCCCATCACCACGCTAGGCACCCGCCGCCCCGTGGCGCTGCGGGAAGCCCTGGGGATCGACCCTGGGGACTCCCGACCTCTGGTGCTGGTCACTCTGGGTGGCATTCCGGCAGACAGTCTGCCCATCGCCGCCCTGACCATCCAGGCAGATTATCACTGGCTGGTGGACCAACCCCTCGCTCCGGACGCCGCCCCCCATCTCCACGCCTTGCAGCGGGTGGAAAGCTGGCCTTTCGCCGATCTGACCGCCTCGGTGGAGGCCATTGTCAGCAAACCCGGCTATGGCATGGCCATCTCGGCCACGGCCAATCGCGTGCCGTTTTTGTATGTGCGCCGGGGCACCTTTCCCGACGAACGCCCCATCGCCCAGTGGTGCGCCCGGCATGGCCGCGCCGCGGAAATCACTCCGGAAGCCTTCCGATCCGGCGCGTTCACCGCCCAACTCGCCACCCTGCTCCAACACCCGGCCCCCCCGGCCCCCGAGGTCAACGGGGCGACGGTCGCGGCGGAGTTGCTGGAGAAACGGTTTCTCGGATAACCCGCATCTCAATCCCCCTCCGAATCCGGAACATTCTCATCGATGATGAAATCGATGGTCTCACGGATCGCCGTGGTGGTGTTGCGGAACTTGAGTCGCTTGAACGCCTTGATCCCCAACTCCCGCACCACCTCGGCCAACAGGGCGTTCAGAAAACTGTGGGGCGCGGACTCTACGTCGGCAAAATCAAAAATGACCACCTTGCCCTCGCGGGTCGCGGGCAAAAGTCGCCGGTTGCGGAATTGAATGGCCTCCTGCTTGTCTTCGGCGTACCGCCCGAAATAGTTGCTGAACTGGATAGGGTACTCATTGGAGACGCCATTGACCGGTCCATTGCCGCCTTCTTTCGCCGCCGCTTCCCGGAATTCACTCATCATGCGTTGCAGGCTCAGATTTTCCGAAAAATGACCCAACCGCAGCAGAATCAGCACAACCGTACCCGGCCAGAAAAATCCCAGCGTGCGTTTCGTCACATCCATGGGCGAAACGTGAACCAATCCATTCCCGGATAACAAATACATATCCGCATGCAACTTGCGGATGATATTGCTGGAAATGAACAGACCCACTCCCGCATTGTTCTTGGCATCATAGGGACGATTCATCCCGAATGTGCCAGACACTTGAGGCTTCAACGCATATTCAATGGCGCTGGCATGATCCTCGAATGCGGGATAGGTCTGCTCCAGATGTTTCTTGATTCCGATCCCGAGATCGGCAATGACACAATGCAATTCATTGCGATCCTTGTACCAGGTCAACTGGACGATGGAAGGAATGGTACGCACCCTGTGACCGGTTCGATTGGCAAGGCTGAAGGGTCCATGCTCAATAGTATTGTACAACAATTCCGAAACAATGTATCTTAGAGTGTTCTCATATTCAATATTGAAACCTTTCAAATAACTTCCGATGCTGGACATGGCCAGAAGAAAATCTCTCTGATTGCGAATAGCGATCAAAGGTTTGAATGGATCCCCTCTGAAATTCTCATTTTCATTATACAAGACTTGCGACCACCCGCGCGCGCCCATGAGTGACCACATATGTCCAGGCGTCCCTTTGATGAATTGGGATTGGATGGTCAGCTTCTTTCCAAGCAGTTTCTGTTTCCAGATGTAGGGCACAAGCAGGGCAAGCGACTGATAATTCGCTTTGCGACAGGTATCCAGATCAACCACCAACTCGTGGTCCGGAAATTCCCACACAAAGCGACTCAGGACCGCATCAAAATCGACAATTCCTTGATTCCTGAACGAAAAATATTCAGGAAGTTTCAAGATCTGCATTCTTTATCCCGCGCTTGGCGATTGCCTGTCATAGACAATCGCCAAACGGCCTCCTCATGATTCAATCCTCGATGATATCCCCGCGCATCGCATCCTTGTGCGCCACGGGCAACACCCCTTCGTCGCCGTCATCTGGATTGTAAAACGCCCGCACCGAGCCGACCCGGCCCATGGAGTTGAACAGCGAATTCCACCCCTTCACATACATGGGACACTCGTCATTGAAACAAACGAACATGAAATCACTGACAAATCCCATTCCGTCCCCACAGAAATTATGTCCGGCGGCAGCCCATTTCCGCATGGCCACACCACAATGGGGACAGTCGTACTGGGTGGCTCCAATCACCTTGCTCATACCAATTTCTCCTCGATCCAGGCCGTAGCCACGGCCAATGCCTCATTGAGCGCCTCGGGACGGGTACCGCCCCCCATCGCCATATCCGGACGGCCTCCTCCCTTGCCACCCACCACAGGAGCCACGGCCTGCATCCACTCTCCGGCCTTGCAACGCCCCGTCATATCCTTGGTGACCCCGGCCAACAAGCTCACCTTGCCCTCTTCGGGCAGTCCCAGAAAAATCGCGCCGGAACCAAGCTTATCCCGGATCCGATCCGCCAGATCCCGCAACCCCTTGGCATCCACCCCGGAAACCCCGGCCACCAAGTAGCGCAGGCCACCCTTTTCTCGGACACGACCCAGCAACTCGTCCACCGTGGAACCGGCCAGGGCGGATTTGGATTTCTCCAGTTCCCGCTCCAACTCGGCGCGTCGGGTCAGGAGTTTCTCCACACCCGCCAGCGCCTCGGCAGGGGGCAGTTTCAACAAGCCCGCCACCCGTTGCAACAGCCGGGCATCCGTCAGAAAGCTCTGTCTGGCCCGCTCGCCGCACACCGCCTCCAAACGTCGCACCCCCGCCGCCACCGCCGCCTCGGAGACGATGCGCATCAGGCCGATATCCCCGGTGCGGGCCACATGGGTGCCGCCACACAACTCCAACGACGGCCCCAGCCGCACCACCCGCACCCGATCCCCGTATTTTTCGCCGAACAGGGCCATGGCTCCGGCGCGGATCGCCTCATCCGGGGTCATCACCTCCGTGATCTGGGCCGCATTGTCCAGAATCGCCCCGTTCACCAGGGATTCGACCCGTTCCAGCTCTTCGGGGGTCACCGCCTGATAGTGGGAGAAGTCGAAACGCAACCGCTCCGGTCCCACCTGGGATCCGGCCTGTTTCACATGCTCGCCCAGCACCTGCTTGAGGGCCCAGTGCAGCAGATGGGTGGCGGAGTGGTGCCAACGCACCGCGCGCCGCCGGGTTGCGTCCACGGTCAAAGTGACCGCATCCCCCACCGCCAAGGTGCCCGAGGCCACCCGCACCTGATGCACGATCAGATCCGCCACAGGCCGACGGGTATCCGTCACCTCGCAACGGGTCTCCCCGGCCACGATCCAGCCCGCATCCCCCACCTGTCCCCCGGATTCGCCATAAAAGGGGGTCTGATCACACACCACTCCCCCCTCCTCGCCAGCATTCAGGGACAACACCAATCCCCGCCCGCTCACCAGCGCCCGCACCCGGGCCGTGGCGCTCTCGTCCCCGTAACCCACGAAGGAGACCGCTCCCCCATCGGCCAGAATTTCGTGATAAACCGCCGCGATCCCCTCATCCCCGGAGCCGGACCAAGCGGCCCGGGCCATGGCCTTCTGACGGGCCATGCGTTGCTCGAACCCTTCCATGTCCAGTTCGATGCCCCGATCCCGCAGAATGTCGGCGGTCAGATCCACCGGGAAGCCGTAGGTGTCGTAGAGGGTGAACACCACCTCCCCATCCAGACGATCCCCGGCCTTGAGGGTGGCGGTGGCCCCATCCAGGAGCTTCATGCCGGAACCCAGGGTGGTGACGAAACGACGCTCCTCGTTTTCCACCACCGTGCTGATCGCCTGTTGCTGGGCGACCAGTTCCGGGTAGACCCGACCCATCTTGTCCACCAGGGTCGGCACCAGACGAAACAGAAACGGCTCCTCCGTGCCCAACAGCCGACCATGACGCATGGCCCGACGCATGATGCGCCGCAGCACATACCCCCGTCCCTCGTTGGAGGGCAACACCCCGTCGGCGATCAGAAAACCCACCGCCCGGATGTGATCGGCGATCACCTGCAACGAGATGGTCTCCCGGGACATCCCTCCCCCGCTGTCCGTGGCACGGGTCACATCCGGCTGTCCGGTCCAACGGGCCGCCGCCTGCATCAAAGGCTGGAACAGATCCGAATCGTAGTTGTTGGTGCGTCCCTGCAACACCACGGCGAGCCGTTCCAGACCCGCTCCGGTATCGATGCAGGGTCTGGGCAAGGGGGTCAGGGTGCCGTCGGCGCTGCGGTCGTATTGCATGAAGACCAGATTCCAGATCTCCACGAAGCGGTCCCCGTCCTGATCCGGGGTGCCGGGGGGGCCACCGGGAATGGCGGGTCCGTGATCATAGAAGATTTCGGAACAGGGACCGCAGGGACCAGTCGGACCCATGGACCAAAAATTGTCGCTGGTGGCGATACGGATGATCCGCTCCGCGGGCAGTCCGAGGGTGTTGTGCCAGATGTCGTAGGCTTCCTGATCTTCGGCGTAGACCGTCACCAGCAGCCGATCGAGGGGCAGACCCAGTTCACGGGTCACGAACTCCCAGGCCAGAGGGATGGCCTGCTCCTTGAAATAATCCCCGAAGGAGAAATTTCCCAGCATCTCGAAAAAGGTGTGATGGCGCGCGGTGCGACCCACGTTTTCCAGATCGTTGTGTTTGCCCCCGGCGCGCACGCATTTTTGCACACTCACCGCTCTGGGATTGACACGACGCTCCCGACCGAGAAACACCCCCTTGAACTGGTTCATGCCCGCGTTGGTGAACAGCAGGGTGGGATCGTTGTCGGGCACCAGACTGGAGGAGGTTACCGCCTCATGTCCCTTGCTTTGGAAAAACGACACAAAACGGTCGCGAATGTCATCAGCCGTCATGATCACCTCGATGCGGCCCGCGCCGTCCATGCGGAGCGGGCTTGATAAAAGATATCCTGAAAATCAATGAATGCCTCCATCCAGGGCAGCCTGGATCACCTCCGGATCAAATCCCCGCCGCGCCAGAAACGCATAACGTCTGCGGCGTTCCCGAAAATCCGACGGTTCCCATACACCCTCCGCGCCATAGTGGCGACGCAACGCCTCTTTGGCCCGCGATACCGAATCCGATTCCTCTCCGGCCTCCCGCAACGCCTGGGTGACAAGCGCCGCGTCCAGACCCAAAGAGCGCAATTCGGCCCGGATCCGCCCTTCTCCCCATCCCCGTTCCAGCCGCACCCGCACCCGGGAGGCGGCGAAGGCCGAATCGTTCAGATAACCCAACTCCCGACAGCGGGCCAACACGCCGTTTATCTGCGCTTCGGTGGCGCCCTGACTTTTCAGTCGCCAAGCCAACTCCTGCTCTCCATAGCTGCGCCGGGCCAGCCAGCGGAGCGCCTGGGCATAACAGGTTTCAGCCGTCATGCCTTCCGCGGTCTCCATCACCGCCGCATGCCCCGCAGACCGTACACATAGGCCAGCACCTCGGCCACGGCCTTGAACAGCTCATGGGGAATCGCCCGATCCAGATCCACATCCTTGAACAAGGTACGCGCCAATGGTGGATTCTCGACAATCGGCACCCGATTGCCCCGGGCGGTTTCCCGGATCCGTTCGGCCACCCGCCCCCGACCTTTGGCGATCAGCTTGGGAGCGGCCATCTTGCCCTGCTGATACAGCAAGGCCACCGCCACATGGGTCGGGTTGGTGATCACCACATCCGCCTTGGGCACTTCGGCCATCATGCGTCGCTGGGCCATCTCCCGCTGGATCTGGCGAATGCGGCTTTTGACCAGCGGATCGCCTTCCATCTGTTTGAGCTCATCCTTGACCTCCTGCTTGGTCATGCGCAAGGCTTTGGTATGCTCGAACTTCTGGTAGATGTAATCGAACAGCGCAAAGGCCAAAAAAGCCAGAGTCACTTTCCACAACACAGCCAGGGAGTCTTTTCCCAAGGCCATGGTCACCTGCTCGATGGAGGTGGCCGTCCAGCCCATAATCTCCGGCAGACTCCCGCTGATGGACTGGTAGACCACCAGGGAAATGATGGACATCTTGAGGACGGACTTGAACAGATCCACCAAAGAACGGGTGGAAAACAAACGCTTGAGTCCGGTCCAGGGATTGAGCTTGGAAAATTTTGGGGTCAGGGGTTCCAGGCTGAACAAAAATCCGTGCTGAACCACCGAACCGAAAAACGCCATCGCAACAAAGACCAACAAGAACGGCGCCATATCCACAAGCATACTCAGCAAGACCCCGTCCATCAACACCGCGACCCCCTGTTCGGTCAAGTCGTCGCTGATGGCTCCGCCCAGAAAAAACCGCATTTTCTCCTGAAGGGCATTCCAGAACGCCCCGCCGTGAAAATAAAAGACCCCCGTGGCCCCGAGCAGCAACAAAGCGGTGCCCACTTCCCGGGAGTTGGCCACCTGTCCCTTGTTGCGGGCATCCCCCAGCCGCTTGCCCGTGGGGTCTTCGGTCTTGGAATCGTTGTCGGCGTCTTCGGCCATGACGCGGCGTCTCCCTCGAACGCGGCCCAACCATTAAGAGAAACCTTTCATCCTTTCGACACGGTTGCTGCCCTTAAAATAACCAGCAGACCCGTGTCCAGCGGATTATTGTAACTCCTTTGCCGCATTATCGAAAGGGCAGCCGTCCAGCCATCTTGCAAAACCCGATCCCCGGCACCCCGGCTGATCACATCCAGCGCAACGGTACCGCGAATCGGGTCAGCCCCCGTGACGTGATCCGGTTTTGATCAGCGCCCGTAATGGCCTGTGAGTCTGGCATGGGCCAACGAGTTGGCATTCACCAGATAGCCCACCAGGGAGGCGGTGGCTCCCGACGGGACCTCCAACTTTTCGACCTTGAGGGCATGCAGGGTGAAATGATACGGGTGTTGGCCATGTCCCACCGGAGGACAGGGACCGCCCCAACCCGGCGCTCCGAAGTCGGTTCCACTCTGTTTGGCGCCCGGAACCATGGCGGAGCCATCCCCCTTGCCCGCACCCTGGGGCAAGGCCGTCACCGAGGCCGGCAGGTCATACACCACCCAATGCCACCATCCGGCCCCGCCCGTGGGGGCGTTCGGATCATGGACCAGCAGGGCGAAACTTTTGGTCTCCGGAGGTGCGCCCTTCCAGGCCAAAGCCGGGGAGATGTTCCCGCCGTCGCAGCCAAATCCCTTGAAAATAAACTTCTGGTCAAAAGTCCCCCCGTCTGGCAGGTCGGCGCTGGTCAATTCCATGGCTCCGGCCCCGCCGACCATTCCCCACACCAGACCCGACACCATCCACCCCATCCACCACTTTTTCATGCCGCTCTCCTTGGTTTTCGATTCCTGACGATTCGGTCACCCAGCCCCCAGGCTGCTTCCACCCCATGAAAAATATGGTACACTCAACCGAATGTACACGCCATCCACAACCCGAACGGCCACTTTTCGCGTGCAGCCATGACCGAATCCGACTCCGATCACACCCACCGCAAATATCTGGCCCTTCAGGAACACCTGAAAACCCTGGGAACGGTTCTGGTGGCCTTTTCCGGCGGGGTGGACAGCACCTTCTTGGTGCGGGCCGTGCAGGAGGCGGGAATCGCCCATCTGGCGGTCACGGCCCGTTCCCCCACCATGCCGGCGCGGGATCTGGCGGATGTCCTGAATCTGGTGCAACAGTGGAATGTCCAGCATCGACTGATCGACAGCGACGAAATCAACGATCCGAACTTCGCACGCAACGCGCCGGATCGCTGTTTCCACTGCAAAAGTGATCTGTTTGGACGATTGACCGAACTGGCCAAAGAGGAAGGATATGCCCACGTTCTCGACGGCAGCACCACCGACGACTTGAACGATTACCGACCCGGCATGCAGGCCAAAAAACGCTTCGGGGTCTCAAGCCCCCTGCTGGAAGCCGGACTGACCAAAGCGGAAATCCGTCAACTCTCCCAAAAAAAGGGGCTGACGACCTGGAACAAGCCCGCCTCCCCCTGTCTGTCGTCGCGGATTGTCTACGGCGAACCGATCCGGGTGGAGTCCCTGCGCATGGTGGAACAGGCGGAAAACGGTCTGCGCGCCCTGGGATTCACCACGCTGCGGGTACGCAAACAAGGTGAGACCGCCCGCATCGAACTCACCGAACCGGAGATGTCCCGACTGTTGGAGACAGGCTTGCGCCAGCAGGTGAGTCAAATCGTGCGCGCCTGCGGTTTTCAGTTCGTCACCCTGGATCTGGAAGGGTTCCAGAGTGGCAAACTCAACCGTTCCCTTCCGGTGATATCGGCGGGATAGCCGGTTTCCCCCGGATCAGCCGCACTTGGAATAGCCGCACTCCAGACAGGTATCGCAGCCGTCGAGACGGGTCACGGAAAGCTGACCGCATTTGGGACACTGGGCATTGCCCAATCCACCCCGTTCCACCACCGCCTGACGCTTGGCCGCCAATTCCGGGGATATTTCAGGGGGTTGCATCATGCCGATTTTCATCAAATGGCGTTCGATGCACTCGCCGATCTCCGCCACCAGACTGGGCATATACTTGCCGCCGGGCTTGAAATAGCCACCTCTGGGATCGAAAACCGAACGCATCTCCTCCACCAGAAACGTGGCGTCCCCCCCATGCCGAAACACGGCGGACATCACCCGGGTCAGGGCCACGATCCAGGCAAAGTTGTCCATGTTCTTGGAATTGATAAAAATCTCAAATGGACGCCTTCTGCCGTTGACCACAATATCGTTGATGGTCACGTAAAAGGCATGCTCGAACAGCGGCGTCTTGATCTTGTAGGTGCTTCCCTCCAGATCCTCCGGGCGTCGCAGCACCGGCTGCAACTGGATCACCTCCGCCATCGGCTTGGAGGCCTGGGTGGTGGGTTCGGGTTCCGGCTCGGGGGCGGGCGCCGGGGTCGGTGTCGAAACCGCCTCCTCATTTTTTTTGGCCGCCACCTCGAATCCCACAATCTTTTTCTGGATCTTGACCGTCATCGAAAATTCCTCGTCAAAAATACCCACGCCAAGCCACACCGGATTCCTGAAATCGACCGGCAGGGCTCTTCCGCCCGATTGTCGACCAGATCACAGCAAGATTTACGCCGGAACGCGCCACGTTAACCCGTGCCCCAAACAATCAAACCATTGAAAAACAAAGAAGGGGTCTGGGGAATTCTTTCCCCAGGAATTTGAATTTAATCTTTAAAAAACAATTTTTTCTTTTAAAGTCAAATTCCTGGGGGATGAATCCCCCAGACCCCCTCTTTTTTTTCAATAGTGGGTGCAACTTACAGCTTGCCGTAATAGCCCTCCTTCAAGGCATCATAGAGATTGGCGGCGGTGTGCAGTTCGCCGTCGTACTCCACCTCCTCATCCCCCCGCAGTTCCACGGTTTCACCGTTTTCCAACGTAAAACGATAGGTGGTGTTGGCCAGATCCTGATTCTTGACCAAAACCCCCTGAAACGCCTCGGGATTGAAACGGAACGTGGTGCAACCCTTCAAGCCGCTCTCATAAGCTTTGAGATAGATATCCTTGAAGCGGTCAAACGGAAAATCCGTCGGCACGTTGATGGTCTTGGAGATGGACGAATCGATCCATTTCTGGGCGGCGGCCTGAATTTCCACATGATCTTCCGGCGCGATGGCGCTGGCATCCACGAAATTCTCCGGCAGTCGCGCCGCCTCATCGTTGACATACGGATCCGCCAACGGATTGATCAAGGTGCGATAGGCGAGCAACTCATAGGAGAAGACATCGATTTTTTCTTTGGTTTTTCTCCCCGCCACAATCACATTGCGGGAATATTTATGGGAAAAACTCGGCTCGATGCCATTGGAACAGTTGTTGCCCAGGGACAAGGCGATGGTCCCGGTGGGGGCGATGGAGGTGTGATGGGTGAAACGACAGCCGTGTTCGGCAATCCGCTGACGCAACGCCGCCGGAAACTGGGCCATGTAATGGCTGTATTGGGCCAGCAACACCCGCCCCGGCACCCGATCCCCCACACGAATGCCATCCTTGACCATATGGGGACGCTTGGCCATCATCACCTCGTCCACGGTGAACAACTCCTCCATGATCGGGGCCGGACCCTTTTCCAGCGCCAACTCCACCCCGGCCTCCCAACCGACGATGGCCATCTCCCGGGCCACCTGCTCGGTGAAACGGACCGACGCCCCATCCCCATAGATCATGTTCAACATCACGATGGCCGAACCCAATCCCATGAAGCCCATGCCATGACGCCGCTTGTGGGCGATTTCGGCGGCCTGGGGGGCCAAAGGCAGACCGTGGATCTCCACCACGTTGTCGAGCATGCGGGTGAACACCCGCACCACCTCCCGAAACCGGGGCCAGTCGAACCCGGCCTGGGGGGTGAAGGGATGATCCACGAACCGGGTCAGGTTGATCGAACCCAGCAGACAGGCTCCATGGGGGGGCAAAGGCTGTTCGCCACACGGATTGGTGGAACGGATCTCCTCGCAAAACCAGTTGTTGTTCATCTCGTTGACCTTGTCGATGAGAATGAACCCCGGTTCGGCGTAGTCGTAGGTGGAGGTCATGATCAGATCCCACAACCGCCTGGCGGGCAGCCGGCGATAGACCCGACAGGCCACCTCTCCCCGATCGTTGGTGCGGTAGGGCGGAGTGGTCACCGGCCAGGGGCGATAGACCAGCTTCACCTGCGGATCCTCCAGTTCGCTGGGATTGGCGGGAAAGATCAAATCCCACTCCCGATCCTGTTTCACCGCCTCGATGAACGGCGCGGTGATCAGACAGGAGAGATTGAACTGACGCAAACGGCCATCCTCCCGCTTGGCGCGGATGAAATCCAGCACGTCGGGATGGGAGATGTCGAAAGTGGCCATCTGGGCCCCCCGTCGTCCCCCCGCCGAGGAGATGGTCTTGCACATGGCGTCGAAGATATCCATGAACGACAACGGCCCCGAGGTGCTGGAGCCGGCCCCGGCCACATAGGCCCCCCGGGGACGCAGGGTGGAAAACTCATAGCCGATGCCGCATCCGGCCTTGAGGGTCAAACCCGCCTCCCGCACCATGTCGAGGATATCCACCATGGAGTCCCGGACCGTCCCGGACACGGTACAATTGATGGTGCTGGTGGCCGGTTTGTGGGCGCCGGCTCCGGCGTTGGAGACGATCCGCCCTCCCGGAATCGCCCCCTGCCGCAAGGCGTCGAGGAATTGCGCCTCCCACCGGCCCCGACTCTCCGGACTCTCCACGCTGGCCAAGGTCGCGGCCACCCGTTGCCAGGTCTCCTCCACAGAGGCATCCACCGGCTCGCCGCTGGAACGCTTCAGGCGATATTTGCTGTCCCAGATGGACAACGAAGCAGGTTGCATGGCGATCCCTTCCCGGGAAACCCCATGATTGTCGGCAGCACGATTGGACATAAGACCATCCTTAAGAGAATAATAATATTCTGACATTCTAAAACCACTAACAAACGGAATGCTTCTCAGCCTATCATCAAACCCGCCCCATGGGACAAGAGAACCCTTGCAGGCCAGAAGCCATCAGTCCATGCCCCCCTGGACAGAAATACCGCAAACGGGGGCAACGATTCCTCCCCTTATGGGAAACATCCATTTTGAAACATACCTTTGTATTAACGAAAATCACGCAAACCGATCAATTTTTAATTGCATCCAAGAAAACTGATGGTACCATACAATCTTTCGATAAATAAACTCCCGGTTCCCCAGCGACCCTGCCGCACTCCAAACATCAAGAAGGAAACGCCCAGAAATGAACATGCCCCACATCATGAAGTTACTGTTCGTGGTTATGGCACTGGTGCTGGTCTCCCCACAAGCAGGCGAGGCAGGGCCTGTCAACATCACCAAGGATCTGGCCAAGTTCACGGTTCAGCACGGCAAACAGCAGGTGACGGTCCAACGCAACCAGGATACCCGTGCGGTCATCGAACCGGATTTCGCCAAGACCTCCCGCAACTGTCCGCCGTTTTGCATTCAGTCCATCGATGCGGCCCCCGGGGTCAAGACCATCGGCGAGTTGGAACTGATCCAGTTCATGATGCAGGAAGTCAACAAGGGGACCGGTCTGCTGATCGACGCCCGCACCCCGGACTGGCACGCCCAGGGCGTGATTCCCGGTTCGATCAACATCCCCTACACGGAACTGGCCCCCTCTTTGGGCTCCAATCCCATCGAAACCGAAAACGCGCTGAAACGAACCGGAGCCGTCCACTCTCCGGACGGGGGATGGGATTTCACCAAGGCGAAAAAACTGGCCATTTGGTGCAACGGTCCCTGGTGCGGACAATCCCACGCGGCCATCCAGGGTCTGATGGAGCTGAACTATCCCGCCGACAAGGTCTTTTACTACCGGGGAGGTATGCAGATGTGGAAAATGTTCGGCTTCCCGGTGGTACCGCCAGCCGACGAAAAATGATCCGCAACCGGATCCGGCGCGCCGACGAAACACTGACGCCTCCGCCAGGGCGCATCAACGCATCAAACAAAACCCGTACCAAAAGCAAAAATCTCCCCCCGGGACGACAGACCCAGGGGGAGACTTATCCCGAACAGGGAAGCCGGCGCCAAGCGACGCCCAAACCAACCGGACTCCCCCGCACCACGCTCACCACAACTCCACAGCCCCCTCCTCCTGAAGGCGGGGATCCCGCAATCCGCCGGGAAGCTGCAATTTACGCCGTTCCCCCTCCCGCAGTTCCAGACAGGGATAACGGCCATACATTTTTTCCAAGGACTCGATCACCCGCTCCTCGGCGGAAAAAATGCGCACCGCCCACGCCAACTCCCACAACCGCCAATACTCCTGACGGCATGAACTCTGACGCCGCCGGGACTCTCCGGCCAAGGCGCAACGGGATTCCAGACTGAGCATGTCCCGGGAGAGCTGATCCACCGCATCCGACTGGGCGATCAGGTGTTCGGCGGCCCGGGCCTTGGGCTCCCGTTCCTTCATGGCCTGAATGGTGTGCAGCAAAGCCTGTTTCACGAAGGGACCGAAAGGCTCCACGGCCAGACGGGCATCGTTGGTCGCCTCTCCGAGCTGACGGCGGGCATCGATGAACCGCTCCAGCCCGATGTTGCCGAACACCTCGCACAACGGATGAAACAGCCCCCGTTCCGCCAGTTCCATCATCACCCGCACCGCGGGATCCTGATGCAAGGAGACAGGCAACACCCCGACCAGGGACTTGCCGCACACAATGTCGTAACGCAACGACCCATCCCCCCTCATGAGCGGTGCCAGTTCCACCGGCACCGTTTCACCCGCGTCTCCTTGCGCTGCTTCCATGTTCAACCCTCCCTCTTGAAAGTGCGGATTGCCGGTATTCAAATCATCTGGCTGGCGACATGATCCGTCAAGTCTCCCAGCATGTTGGCGTAGCTGCCCAATTCGTTGTCATACCATCCATAGACCACCACCTGGGTCACCGGAGCCTCCAGGGTATGTCTGGGGAGGCTGGCCAGCATTTCCAGGATCTCCGGCGACAGACCCGGCACCCGATCCAGATTCAGCCGGATGAAGGCGGTACGGGTATGGGTCTCCTGACCTTCGATCACCGTGGCCGCCTTGGGAAAACCGATCATGTCCGACGAGACGTTTTGCATCTCCGAATAGGCCAGATAGTTCCGGTACGCCCCCTGGGCGGCCTCCTGGTAGATGCCGTTGATGTCGGAGCGGTTGATGGGACGCTCCCGGCTTTCGGACTGGAGATTCAAGGTGAGGATGGTCAGGGAGCCGGTGGTGGTGGGGACACGGACCGATTCGGCCATGAAACCCACATCCCCCATTTCCGGCAATACCAGCCGCAACGCCTTGGCCGCGCCGGTGGTGGTCAGGATGATGTTGTTCATGATGCTGCGGCTTTTGCGCAGATCCTTGGCTCCCGCCGCCGGCACCGCGTCCAGCACGGTCTGACTGCTGGTGGAGGCGTGGACCGTCACCATGGAGGCGGACAGAATCCGGTCCACCCCGAAATGATCCATGATCGGCTTCATCATGAACGAAAGACAGGTAGTGGTACACGAAGCCGCCGAAATCAAGGCGTGACGGGCGGGATCATAGGCCTCTTCGTTGATGCCCATCACCGTGGTCACGGCGTCGTCGGGCATACCGAGTCCCTGGCTTTTCACCTTGAAGGGCGCGGACAGCACCACCTTGCGGGCGCCCGCCTGCAGATGACCCCGCAACGCCCCTTCCGGCGCGTCGAAAGAGCGGGTGGGATCGATGAACACGCCGGTGCAATCCACCACCAGTTGCACATCGTTTTCCCGCCAGGCAATCTCTCTGGGGTTGCGTCCGGCCCGCAGAAACCGTACCGGCACGCCGTCGATGGTCATGGTTCCGGTGGCCTCATCGAGATTCTCGATGACCCGTTGGCCGCGCACACCGTGCAGATACTGGGTCAAGCGACCATACGTGCTGTCCTTTTCGACCGTTTCCGCCAGATCTTGAAGATTTGCGCCCACTTCGCGGCCCAGATTGACCACGATTCCGGAAAAGCGCTTGCGCGCCACATGGGTCCACAAGGAGAGCTTGCCGATGCGACCCATGCCATTGATACCCAATTTCATGACTGATTCTCCCGATAAGAATTGACTCACAAACCCACATCACCCGCCCAGACCGTGGCCACCGGATGCCACCCCTTGTACAACAACCCCCGGTTGCCGTCGATGCTGATGGGGTCTCCATATTGAATGACTTCGCCATCGATTTCGCAGCGGCTGGAACTTTCCCGCACCACCAGCAACTCGCATCCCACCACACAGGTCTTCTCCAGACGGGCCGCGACGATGGCCGCGTGGGAGGTCTGGCCGCCCCGGGCGGTCAACAGGCCATCCGCGGTGGAGATCTCCCGTATATCCTCCGGCACCGTATCATAACGGATCAGGATCAAAGGCGCATCCGGATCCTTGGCGTGCATGCGTTCGATCTCTTGCATGTTGAACACCGCCAATCCGCACAGCACGCCGCCGCTGGCGCCGATCCCCTGGGTCAGCAGGCTGGAGCGCAGCTCCGGGGAGTCCAGAAACACCGCCCGCACCGCGTTGCGTCCCTTGGCGGTGACCATATCCCGGGTCTGGAGGAAAAAAAGATTTTCCACCCCCGGACCATCAAATGTAAACTCCATTTCCTGATGGTTCCAGCCCCTCTGGAGGATCAACCTTCTCGCAGCGCAACGCAAGGCGTCATAAATCTCCGGGAATCGGGTTTCCAGACAGGTTTCCGGATCCCGGCGGTCATAACGGCACTGTTCCAAGGAGATGGCATCCGTGGAGACCAATCCACCCACGATATCCTCCCCCTGATCCCCGGTGGCGTAATCCCCCCACAACACCACCCGATCCAGTTTGCGGTGGGGATGGGCGGTGAAAAACACGCCGGAGCCGGATTGACGATGTAAATTGCCGTAGACCATGCGTTGCAGCACCACGGCGGTACCCCAGTCGTCGGAGATGTTCATGATGCGCCGGTACTCTCTGGCCTTGGGGAGGTTCCAGGAGTCCATCACCTGATTGATGGCGGCCTGCAACTGTTCCCAGGGATCTTCCGGGATCTCGATGCCGATCCGGCGGGAGGTGCGGTGGTATTCCCGGGCCAGATCGGCCATTTGTTCCGGGGTGAACTCCCGTTTCTTGCGCACCCCGCAACGCCGTTTGGCCTGACGCATCAAGTCGGTGAACAATCCCCGGTTGACATCGAAGGTCATGCTCCAGGACTGGACGAAGCGCCGATAGTTGTCCCAGGCGAAAAAGGCATTGCCCGACCACTCCGCCAACCCCTGGACGATGGATTCGTTGATGCCCACGTTGTGGATGGTCTGCATCATGCCCGGCATGGAGATCAACGCGCCGCTGCGCACCGACAGCAGCAGGGGATTGCACTCCCCGCCGAAGCGCAGACCGGTCTCTTCTTCGATGTCGTGGACCCGTTCCCGCAGACGCTGGGTGAAGTCCCGACCCGCCAGGGAATACGAACGCACCACCTCTTGACAGCGGAAATATTCGGTGGTGGTGATCACGCCGGCGGGCACCGGCAGACCCATGGCGGCCAGTTCGGTGAGGTTGAATCCCTTGTTGCCCAGATGGATCAGATCCCGCACCCGGGGATCCGGATCGTGGATGGGACAAAACAGCTTGGCCGGGTCATAGGTCATCAACTTGTTCATCAACTCGCCGGGCAGTTTCCCCTCCTGGCGGGTCAGAATGCGTAGAATGCGCGACACGAAACGATCGAATGCCTGCAAGCCGAAGGTTTCGGCGATCAGATCCCGCATGAAGGATTCGGTGATCCGTTCCAGGGTGACCGCGCCTTCGGCATCTTTCAAGGCGGCATAACGGGGCACCATGGCCAGATCCGGAATCATGGGCACGATCACCGCCAGATTGTCCCGGTGGTGGATCACGTAGTAGGCGTGGATGATCTCCTTGATGGCGTCGGAGAAGTTGCGGAAGATGTCCAGGTACTGGTGAAAGGAGAACTGGTTGAGCTCCAGAAAACGCATCAGCACCGCCCGCAGGTTTTCCAGCCGCCGCGAGGAGACCCCATCCAGTTCCAAGGCCCGCAGATAAAACTGCATGTACTTGTCGATCCTGAAAAAGGCCGCCCGGGTGATGAACCCTTCCGGGATCCGGTCCACCAGCCGTTCCAGGTGGACATTGGCCATATCCTCCAGTCGGAACAGCAACGACAGGGAGTCGAACTTGCGTTCCTGGTAGCGTCCGTAGACCGAGGGGATATCCACGGCGATGTGGCGCTTTTGATAGATCTCCTCCATGGCCGGAAAGGTTTCCCGGCTCAAGATCACCAGTTTCAAGGATTCCATGGCCCCCAGCAGGGCGTTGAGCCGGATGTCGTCCCGGGTTTCGCCGGCTTCCAGCACCTCCGCCAGCCGCTCCATGCCCTCGATTTCCGACTCTCCGGCCTTGCGCACCAGGGCCAGCACCCCGTGACGGCTGGGATGGTATTTGTGATCGAGCAGGCGATACAGACGGGTCAGCAGGAACACCCGACGCCGTTCTCCCTCCGGGGTGTCGGTCAACTCCAGGATGGTGCGTTCGATGGTCTCCAGGGGCAGGGTGAGCAGACTGGCGGGATCCTCGATGGCCAGGGTCAAGAAGAGATGGCGCGTCACCTGGTGAACCCCGTCGAACCAGGGTCCGGGGGCCTGGATCGCCTCCAGGGCCGGGGCGGAGACCAGTCCCGCCAGACGCGACTTCTCCCCGGAACGCCAAAAGTCCAGAATGGCCCGCACCAGATCCACCATCAGGTTGGTGCTTTCCACGTGGCAGGCCTTGCGCAGGAAGTGGATCAGCCGATCCTGACGTTTGGACAGTTCATCGAGTTCGGTGGAGACCACCCGCAATTCGCCTTCGGCACCGATTTCGTTGTAATAGACCGGCAGCAGACGGGCAAACTGCTTGACCAGATTGAACACCGGGGCCACATCCCCGTTGAGCAGGCGGGTGACCTCCTTCTGGAACAGGTCCGTATCCCGGATCAAGGTGCCGGAGAGCTTGAGATTGATGATCAGGGCCGACAGCAGGGTGGAGCACCATCTGGGGTTCAAGTTGATCAGGTTGAGCCAGACGCGGATGTTGTTCAGGTGGGCGGGATTGCAGATGGGTTGCCAATCGCTGCCCACCCCGGTGACGGAACGGTATTGAAAGCCGAAGCGGACCGCCTGTTCCAGAAAGGCTTCCACCAGTCGGCTGTTGTCCCGCTTGAACACCTCGATGCCCAGCGCCTCGATGCACTGCAAGGCGGTGTGGGGATATTTGACCACATTGGCCTTGAGAAAGGCGAAGGTCTTGAGAAACGACTCCCGCAGCTCCTCATAACTTTGTTTGAGTTCCACCAGATGGGCCAAAGCGCGATTGATCTCCCGCAAGGTCTCCTCGTGGATCATGGAAAGTCCATCGGTCTCCAGGATGTGGAACAGAAAGCGCAGTTTGCGTCCTTCGGCGAGTTGTTCGGAGTCGGTGGTGTGTTCCACGCCGATCTGGAAGCGTCCCAGGGCGTCCGCCGCCTCCCGGTAGCCCCGCACGATATCGAGATAGGAGGGCAACAGGGCCAGTCGGGCGATCAGGGAGGCATCCGGCTGCTCTTTGGCCAGGGTGTACAGCTCCTCGCGGGCGGTACGCAGGGCGCGATGGGAAATGGCGTCGCATTCGTGATGCCCCCGCACCGTGTACCAGAGGGGATCGGCCTGGTCGAGCCACAGATCATAGGTGGCCGAAAGGGAACGGATGGCCAGCAATCGGCACAATTCGGAGTCGAAGGGCACGGCCCGGTCATTGGCCAAGGCCCGTTCCAACAGACGGATCAGGGTGCGTCTCAGGGGGTGATGGCTTTGGGAGAGGATCAGCAGGCGATCCGTGGAGAGTCCCGCCAGTCTGGCGAGCATGCGGTTCATGGCCGGGGCGTACTCGGAGAACCGTTCCGGCGCGATCAGGTTGGCCTGTTTTTCCAGATAGGCGGTCAGTCCGTCGAAGGCCATGCGGGTGACGTTGGGCTTGTTGACCTCCTCCACCGCCTGCAAAAAAAACTCCCCGAACAAAGAAAAGCTCTCCGGACCCCGGGGATGGGTGCTGTAGCGAATGGCGTTCTTGAGGACGAACCCCTTGAGTTCCGGAAGAATCAGCAGCCAGTTGCGAAACGGATGGTTGAGTTCCCGCAACAGCCGTTCCAGATCCTTGAGGATCCCGGCAAACCCCTGAACCACCTCCAGCAGCAGGCTGAACCGGGGATCGATGACCACCCGATCCACCGCCGTGAGGGCGAGATTGGCGCGCAGGGCATTGGATTCCGGCCAGGATTGACCAGCCGTATCCTGTCGGGTCACCATGGTCATCTCCCCGACTCCGCAAGGAGTGGCTGGAAGAACGGGAATTTCCTTTTCATAACGCCTCCGAGTTGTCATACTTGACGGTGGTGGCTGTAATCGCGGTCACCGGCAGGGTGGTTCGGCTTTGGGAACATCATGGATCTTTTTTCTGGAGCGAGCATATTGGAATCTCCCCTCAACCACAACTCGGATCCCGGAAAATCGGTGTCAAGCCATGCCCCGCATACGCATCAGTGAAACGGTCCGTTTTGCCCCGGAGCAAATGTACGCCCTGGTGGTGGATGTGGAGCGGTATCCGGATTTTCTCCCCTGGTGCGCCACAACCCGGGTCTGGGACCGGACCCCCACTCAGTTCATGGCCGAAATGACGGTCTCTTTCAAGGGCATCCGGGAGACCTTCCGCACTCTGGACATCGTGGATCCGGGCAAACGCATCGAAATCAACCTCAAGGATGGACCTTTCAAATATCTGGCCAGCATTTGGACCTTCGCGCCGGACCCCAAGGGAACCCGAGTGGATTTTTTCATCGATTTCAGCTTTCAGAGCCGCATGAAGGAAATGATCATGGGGCCGGTCTTTTCCGAAGCCTCCAGACGCATGCTTGAGGCCTTCAAAGCCCGTGCGGCTGTCGTTTACCGTTAACCCTTCCAGCCCATAAAGATCCACGACGCTCATGGCCCGACATACTTCCACCACCCTGGTCCCGTTCACGCCGGAACAGATGTACACTCTGGTCGCGGACATGAACCGTTACCCCGAGTTTATTCCCTGGATTGTCAAATCCCGCAAATACGATGAACGCGATGATCATTTTATGTCAGAAATGACTTTCGCCTTCAAGGGGTTGCGAGAAACCTTCCACACCGAGGACCGGATCGTGCCCAACGAGCGGATCACGATTCAACTGGTATCCGGTCCTTTCCGCGATCTGGAGAGCGAGTGGCGTTTCTCGCCGGCGGACGAGGGGACGCGGATTGATTTTTTCATTGCCTTTTCATTCAAGAACCGTCTGTTGGATTTGACCCTCGGACCTTTGTTCGGGGAGGCCTCCAAGCGGATGGTGGAAGCATTCAAACAACGAGCCATGGAGATCTATCGGAAATGAACCTCTTGAAAAGTCGTATCCACCCACGTTGGTCTTTGGCGCCTTTGGGAGCGGTGTGTCTGATGCTGCTCGCGCCGGCGGTCCAGGCCGAACCTGTGGCCAAGGTGGGGAGTTGGTCGCTCTCCTTGGAGGAGGTGGATCGCGCTCTGGCTGTCAAGATTCACGAGTTGCGGGAGACCAAGATCCGGGAGATGGTTTTGGAGCACATTCTCACGGTGAAGGGTGCGGCGGACAAGGTCGCGCCGGAGCAGGTGGTGGAGAAGTTGATGGGCAACGTGCCCGCGCCGAGCGACGCCGAGGTGAAAGCGTTCATCGAGAAAAACAAGGATCAGTTGCCCAACAACGGTGCCGGTTTGGAAGAGCAGGTCAAGGAGCATCTGTTGGACGAGGCCAAGAAGGAGGCCGAGGGCAAGGTTCTGAGCAAATTGTTGCAGCAGTATGAGCCGGAGATTCTGCTCAAGGCGCCGCGTTTCACGGTGACGGGGCCGGAGGATTTATCCAAGGGTGATGTGAAGGCGCCGATCACCATCATTGAGTTTTCCGATTTCGAGTGTCCTTATTGTCGGCGTGCGCAAGCCACCTTGAAAAAGGTGCAGGAAGCGTATGGTGACAAGATCCGGATGGTCTTCCGTCATTATCCGTTGCCGTTCCACACCAAGGCGCCCAAGGCTTCGGAAGCGGCCCAGTGTGCGGCGGATCAGGGCAAGTTCTGGCCCATGCATGATTTGTTGTTCGAGGACAAGACCAATCTGGACGTTCCGGATCTCAAGAAGGCGGCCAAGAGTGTCGGGTTGGATCAAGCGGCGTTTGACAAGTGTTTGGAGAGTGGCAAGCACAATGCGCGGATCACCACGGATTTGACCGAGGGCAAGAAGTTGGGTGTCACGGGTACGCCGACCTTTTTCATCAATGGGGTGCGGGTGGTGGGAGCTCAGCCTTTTGACAAGTTCAAGAGTGTGATCGACGAAGAATTAAAAGAAAAAGAGAAAAAGTAAGCACTTACTATTGAAAAAAAAGAGCGGGTCTGGGAGATTCCTCTCCCAGGGTTTTGCCTTTGCCTTTCAAGCGCGCTTTACAAACAAGCTTTTTTCGCGCCGTTTGCGAAAAAAGCGCAGCGCGCAGCCTTGGCGGCATCCGTTTTTCGCTTTTTGAAAAACGGATGCCGCGTATCGCCAAATCCCAAACCGCCCCCCAAAAAACCGCCCCCAAAACCCACCAATCCCCCGCTCCCTCTCACACCAGCCCCCCAAACCCCACCTGCCTGGAAGCCTCATACAATACCACCGCCACACTCTGAGCCAGATTCAAACTCCGCGCCCTGGGATGCATGGGAATGCGCAACAGACGGTCAGGAAACGCCGCCAGCAACTCCGGCGGCAAACCGCTCCCCTCGGAACCAAACAAAAACCAATCCCCCGGTGCAAACGCATACTCCACATGAGTCCGGGTCGCCTTGGTGGTGGCCGCAAACAGGCGTGCGTCCGGAGGCAATTGCCCCTGAAAGCCACTCCAGTCGTTCCAGCGTCGCACCGTGGCCCACTCCCGGTAGTCCATGCCCGCACGCCGCACCCCCGCCGCGTCCAGACGAAATCCCAAGGGGCCAATCAAATGCAACTCCGCCCCCGCCGCCGCGCAGGTACGCAACACCGCTCCGGCGTTCTGGGGTATTTCGGGTTGGTGCAGGACGATACGCAAGGGTAACACAGGCGGATCCAGAATCGTTGAGGGGGATGGAGGCCAGGAAGTTCGCACGCTTTGGTTGGGGGGCAAGGTACGGTCTGGTCTGTTTTTCAAAAAACGAAAAACAGACCAGACCTGCAAGGCTGCGCGCTGCGCTTTTTTCGCAAACGGCGCGAAAAAAGCTTGTTTGTAAAGCGCGCTTGAAAAGCAAAGGCAAAACCCTGGGAGAGGAATCTCCCAGACCCGCTCTTTTTTTTTAATAGTTTTAACAGGTTTAACAGGTTAATAGTTGGAAAATGGACAAAAAAAAGCACTCGACCGAATGGGCCAAGTGCTTTTTTTGAATCTGGCTCCCCGGCCCGGACTCGAACCAGGGACAAGGTGGTTAACAGCCACCTGCTCTACCAACTGAGCTACCGGGGAATGAGCTCGAAAAAATAATGGATCACGCAGTGCAAGTCAAGCACTATTTTCAAAAGGATTCATTTTTGATCCGCAAACGCCTCACTCCTCCAACTCCTCCTTCTTCTTGCGCAACCGCTGATTCAACGCCTGACGGGAAATCCCAAGAAAATTGGCCGCCACCCCCTGATTGCCTCCCGCACGCCGCATGGACTCGACAATCAAATCAAACTCCACCTCCTTCAACGTAGGCAAACGACCCGTCACCCCGCGAAACCATCCACTCCCCTCCATCACCATCGGCTCGGAAACCAACGCCACACCCCCCACATTGGCCCGAATCGACTTGCGCAACGCCTCCATGGGCAAAACCTCCCCCGGACCAGCCCGCGCCACCGCATCAAAAATCATGGCGCGCAACTGCCGGGCATTGCCCGGATAATGCCCCGAAGCCAACAAGGCAAACAAACCAGCCGGAGTCTCGGGAATCTCCCGACCCAGACTCTGAGCCGCCTCGGCCAGAAAATGACGCGCCAAAGGCACGATATCCTCCAACCGCTCCCGCAACGACGGCACCTCGATCCGATGCACCTGCAACCGGAAATACAAATCCGAACGAAACCGCCCCTCGGCCATCATCCCTTCCAGATCCCGATGGGTGGCACACAAAATCCGGGCATCGCTGACCCGCGGCACGTCGGAACCCAAAGGATAATATTTCCGCTCCTGCAACAGACGCAACAACTTCACCTGGGAACCCTGCCCCAGATCACCGATCTCGTCCAGAAACAACGTCCCCCGGGTCGCCTTGGCGATCAATCCGGTACGGTTCTCCTCGGCCCCCGAATAGGCCCCCTTCTTGTGACCGAACAAGGTATCGGAAAACAACGCGTCATCCAACCCGGCAGCGTTGACCGGTACCAATTCTCCACTCCGACCACTGACCCGATGGATCGCCTCGGCGATCAACTCCTTGCCCACCCCGGTCTCACCGGTGATCAACACCGGCTCGGTGGTGGGCGCGATGGACTCCACATACTGAAAGACCGCCCGCATCTTGGGACTGACCGTCACAATGGATGCAAATGCGTCGGCATGCTCCAACCGTCCGGAAAGCAACGAACGCTTCAACGCCCCCACCTGACGCCGCAAGCCCCGCCACTCCAACGCCTTGCGCACACACGCCACAAACCGGTTCTCCTCCACCGGCTTCACCAGAAAATCAAAAGCCCCATCCTTCATGCACCCGACCGCCGTGGATACCTCGTCGGTGGCGGTCATCACGATCACCGGCGTCTCGGGATGACGCTGCACAAGACGCGGCAACAACACATCCCCGGACAAATGCGGCATGACCAGATCCAACACCACGGCACAAACCTCCTGCCGCTCCATCAAAGGCAACAACGCACGACTGTCTTCCAACGTGACAATCCGCCCCACCCCGGCGCCACGCAACACAAAAGAGGCGGATATCAGGATCGACGGATCATCGTCCACCAAAACGATCAAAGGCTCTTCCGGCAAGGCGAGGGCGTTCATGGGACAGCTCCGGGAGGACGATGACGGGGCAGATGGATCGTGACCGTGGTGCCCTGGTCCGCGTTGGCGGCAAAATGAATCGTGCCACCATGATTGCGCACAATCAACGCCGAAATGGACAACCCCAGTCCCGTACCCCCGTTGGCCCCACGGGTGGTGAAAAACGGCTCGGTCAACTGGGATAAATGCTCGGGGGCGATGCCGCTCCCCTGATCTGCCACCGTGACCACCACCCGCTCCGCATCCGGCGCGTCGTTTTCCAAACCGGCGCGAATCCGTACCTGACGACTCCGCGCCGGCAACGACTGCAACGCGTTGAGAATCACATTGATGAACACCTGCTCCAACTGACGGGAGTTGCCCTGCACCGTCACCCCGCCCTTGACGCACCACAACTCACAATGATCCGTATGCTTGCGGATCTTGTGGTTGAGGATCATCAACGCCGCCTGCAACGGTTCCTGAAGGTCGAAAACTTCGTGCAGACTCTCTGCATCCCGTCGCGCCAGATGTTTGAGATTCTCGACAATGCTTTTGACCCGCAACGTGTTGAGACGAATCTCCTCGATCAAGCCGGGCAAGGCGGCGCGGGCCTCGTCAAAAGGCAACCCCCCCAGGGCATACTCCCCGTTGTTCAGACGATACTCGTCGAGAATCGGCGTGGCGTCTTGCCAGCTTCGGGCCAGCAACGAGGCGTTGAACAGGATGGCATTGTTGGGATTGTTGATTTCGTGAGCAATGCTGGTGGCCAACACGCCGATGGTGGCGAGTCGGGCATGACGGATCGTCCGGGCCTGGAGAATGCGCGCCTCGGTGACTTCGGTGGCGATGATCAACGCCTCGTCCACCCGCTGCCGACCCGGACGGGGAATCAAACGCATCTCCCACCAGACCGCGTCCTCGGTGGGGTATTGAAACCGGCTCCCCTCACCGGCACGAAACGCCCCCCGAATGGCCCGACGAAACCAGGGACGCACCAACAGCGGCACCAGCAGCGTGACATCCCGTCCGATCATCTCCGCCGGAGCAGGACCATTCATGGGACGACTCATGAACAAAATACGGCGCTTGCGATCCACAGTCAGGATCACATCCGGGGAATCCTGAAAAATATGCTCCGGTTGTTTGCCCCCCCGCGGAGACTTCCGTTTGCCGGAAGCGTCTCCCCCCGGATGACGCGCCCCCGGTTTCATGATCGGCTCTCCCCGCCTATTCCCCGACCGGAGGCTTCAACAGCGTGAACAGATGAGCCGTCTGCCAAGCCCGCTCGGCGTTCAGGGTGGCCGCGGAGACACCATTGGCGGTACGCTCCGCGTCCCGGGGATGAATCCCCTGCGCCTTGGCCTCGGCCATGGCGCTCTCCCAGGCCGCCGCGGCCAGGGCCGAACGGGCCGATCCCGCAGCCGCCCAGGCAGCCATGCCCGCGCTGTTCCAGGCAAGCGCGCCATAAGCGGCAATGGCCGCATCCCGGGCCGCCCCGTCCACCAGACGGGAGGCACTCCAGGCGCCGGCGGCGATCCATTGGGCCTCCGCCACATTCCCGCTGTTTTCCAGCAGTTCCCGGGCCTTGGCCAACGCCTCACCCACCCGGGTCTCTTCAGGCAGCGCCATTTCCAACACCGGCAAGGCGCGCTCCGCGCACACCACCGCGAACTCCCGCGCCACGGTCGGGTTCCATCCTTCCATGGGATGGACCAGCCGGGCCTCCTGGAAGATCTGATACTGCCCGGAAAGAAACGACTTGCCCCTGCCTTCGGCCACCCAGATCACCGGCCCGAGCCACTCCACCAGATCCGCGGCGCGACACAGATGATAGCCGCGCACACACGGCGACAATCCACCATGGACAACCGGCATCCAGGAGCCGTCGGTATTCCAGCGACCCGACCCCCCGTGACAACAGACGCCATCGTCCCCCAAAACTTTATAGTATACCTGATCGCTCATGAGCATTCACCTTGATCCGGATCATCCGGCCTGGCCATCCGGTCGCGGCGCGGACAGAATGGGTAAAATGATCCTGCAGAATAACAGATAAGCAACGATCCACAACCCCCCGGCAAGCCAAATCCCGGTTTCGGGCGCCCCGGACACCCAAAAAACCCGCGCCAGAGCGGCTCCGGTCATGATCAGGAACGCCCCAGTCAAAACCCGGGATGGATTATTCAAGGGACGACCGGTATGGGCCAACGCGATGCGGGCCATGATCCCCAGGGTGAACAGTCCCATGGCGCCGACCGTCAAGGCGTGTACGGCGGTGGTGTCGTTCAACAGACCGGTGAGCCGGGCCACACCCCGCAACAGCAATCCCGCCACCAACCAAAGGTATCCCAGATGCAACACCCAAAGCAATGGTGTTCCGAGGGTCTTGTGTCCATGCCAGCGGGCCAGACGCACCCCCTGCACGCTTCCGGCGGCCAGAAAGATCCAGCCTGCGCCGTTTTCGACGGGCCAGAACAGATCCGCCAGCACCACCAGGGTCAGGGTAACGGCTCCAGCGATTTCCAAAGGGGGGGAAATGGCGAAAGAGGGATCCTCGCCACGGGCTTTCAGGGCGTCCCGGGTGAACATGGGCATGATGTGGCCACCGGTCATGGCCAGAAAGAAAACGATGGCATTCACCCCGAGCATCACCCCGGTCCGGGCGCTCTCCCGGGTCCAGGCCAACGCTTCCAGATGGGTCAGCAGGTCACCGACAGCCATCAGCGCCACCAGCACCGGAAAAATGCGATGGACCCGATTGCCGGTAAACCACAAGGTGGGCGTCAGGAAATAAAGAAAACCGGCAAAAAAACCCACATCGGCCACAGCCTGGACCCAGGGAGGGAGGCAGCAACCCAGGAGCGCGGCCCCCCGCCCCAGCAGCCAAGCGATGACCAACGCATTCAGGGGCAATCCGGTCAAAGGAGGAGTTTTCGACCATACTGGCGTGGCGGAGAGCAGAAAA
Source organism: Magnetococcales bacterium (assembly GCA_015231755.1). Lineage (NCBI taxonomy): Bacteria > Pseudomonadati > Pseudomonadota > Magnetococcia > Magnetococcales > Magnetococcales bacterium. The sequence continues at coordinate 168,643 of JADGAZ010000002.1, forward strand.
CCCGCCGCCGCCGCGGACGTGAAGCCGAACAGCATCTCATGGCCATGCAGCTGGATCACGGACCAGGGGCTGTGCAGAGGGATCCACCCGGCCAGAAAGGCCAACCAAGCGGCCATGGCCGTCACGGACCAGATTCCGGCCAGGGTGAAAAAAATCCGGAACCCCTGGAGCAACAGGATCCCCAAGGGGGTCATGGGTTCCGTTCCACCGGCCAGACGGGGAAAAAGTTTCAAGCATCTCTCCCACGTGGGTCATTTTTGCCCGGGAAACCCGGCATATCATTCCAGGGGTCCGGAAGGTCATCCGGTAGCCCCCGTTGGAACGATCAGGCCGCGGTATTCATGGAGAGACGTTGCTGGGCCGCTGCGGAGAGGGTGACCCGATAGGCCGAGGAACGCACCTGGGAAACCACGGGATCACCGATGCTCGCGCCACTCTTTTCCCCCCGGCTCTGGGCTGCGACGGTTCTGGCTTCCTTTTCGCGGTTTTGTTGTTGCAGTTGGGTGGCGGTTTGCACGGCCCGTTGAATCAAGAATCCGGCGGCGCTCAGAATGTCCATGGTGCGACTCCTCACGATCAGGAGGTTGGGTTTCAAGTTCACCATCGGCCCGGAAAATCCGACGACCGATGGATATACTCAAAGCAACATGCATGCCAATGGAGATTCCAACCAAACATTCACTGCAAACAACCCGACTTGACAAGAATGCGGCAGATGGGGTTGTCAAAATTCCAAGATCACACCTGGACCCCCATACCCGCCATCCGCACAACGCCAAAACCACACCAGGCGCAACCAATCAAAACCCGATCAAGAAAAAATCCCGCTCCAGATCAAAAGCATCTATTTGATATCAAAACAATAAACATACACATATGCCATCCTGCCCGCACGTCAATCAAAACCCGATCAAGAAATATCCAACCAAGCAGGCGATCGGGACGGAGGCCATGACGCTTTTTGAAATCCCAAACAGCCCGGTTGCCATCACCAACCGCCCGGACAGCCCACTTCCCAACGCAACCCTAAAAACGCCATCACAACCCGCACCAGAAATCGGCATATTATGCCCACCAGGCCGGAACATATCCGGCTCTGGGGTGCTCGGGATCAGCCGGCTTGATCAGTCCGGCCGCCAAGGCTTTCTGGAGCACCCCGGATGCCATGGCGGCATTCTTCTTGTCGATGCCAAACCGCTCACACAAGGTGGCGTTCTTCATGCGATCACCGCTGAGACACTTCAATACGGCATGGTGATAACAGGCCCGAATCCGTTCATCCTGGGTCATGTCGGCAAAAGAACGCGGTCCATAAAGAACGACCTGCATGGAATCCTCGCCGACACGAAACAATGGCGGCGGCAATTGAAACAGCTCGACTTGCGCGATCACCTTGTCCAAACCACTCCCCTGCTCCTCGCACAGACGCATGCGACGCATCAAGGCAGCCAAACTCTCGTTCCGGGATCTGGGAGGCAGATCAATCATGCGATCGGCTTGCATGAGCGGCTTGCCCGGATTGGTGATTTCGATTCGATCCGAAAACAACTCAATCGACGGTCCGGTTCCACTCACGGTCATGTCTTGGTGGATCAAGGCGTTCACCAGCAATTCCCGGATGGCCAACGCGGGAAACAAAGGATGCTCCTCCCGAAATGCCTGACCGATATGCTCGTTTTGGGGCAGCAATCCATTAAGGTATCCTACCCACTCCTCAAAACCGGCCGCATAACCCTGAATCCAATCCCGCCTGTGGGTGACGGTCCTGGTTCTGTCACGCCCGTCATACGCCACGAAACGCACCGCTTTGCGCGCCAACGAAGGATCGAATTTCCTCATATCCCGTGCAAACAGAATAGCACCAAGATTGGTGATATTCCAACGCGCGCCCGCATCCCGACCGATCAGGCGATCGGCTTCCAATCGCTCTAAGATTCCAGCGCGACTGTCTGGACGCGGTTGACCGGTCAATTGCAGGTATTTGGAATCATCCAGAAGATCCAGAACCTCCTCAGACGTGACATACCCTTGAGCCATCCCATGCTCCCAGGTATATGGACGCAAACGCTCAATCAAGGCGTGATAATGAACCGGATGATCCGTCAGATTCGTCGTGGCGCTGCCGATACGAATAAAAGGTGTCCCTTTGAACATCACCGGGGCCAGCAAAGCGGGCGGGATCTCCAGAATGACCACCCGTCCATCCGGATGGTCCACAACCCGAAACTGAAAAGCGACACTGGACTGCAACGCCTGATTCAGCCAAATCGCCAGCCCCTGGTTGCCCACCTTGCCACCATCGGGATCAAACGCAGAACCCACCACCCGATGGGTTGAATCGTCGATTCCCCACAGCACATAAGCGCGCTCCCGATCCTCCAGCCGACAGGAGTTGGCAAGAGCGGAGGCAAGCCTGCCGATCATCTCGGGATGGGTATTGTCCTGCTTGAATTCGACCCAGGGGGTTTCGTTCGGCAAGGCCCGCAGATCGTTGATCAGGTCGATGTCACGTTCCCGACCCGCGTCTGGCCTGTTTGCGTTTTCAATGGTGGGCAAAAATATCCTCCTCCTCCCAGCCCGCCAGATCCAACGCCACCCGCTGGGGCAGAAAACGCATGCAGGCCAAGGCCAGTTCCAGCCGGCCTTCCCGTTGCAGCATGGCCTCCAGACGCGCCTTGAGGGCCACCAGATGGATCACATCCGACGCGGCGTAGGCGATCTGTTTGTCCGACAGGTGTTCGGCGGCCCAGTCCGAGGATTGTTGTTCCTTGTTCATCTCGATGCCGAGCAGCTCGGAGGCCAAATCCTTGAGGCCGTGACGATCCGTGAAAGTGCGGGTCAGCCGCGAGGCGATCTTGGTGCAAAAGACCGGTTGGATCTCCACCCCCAGCCAATGTTTCACAGCGGCCACGTCGAAACGGGCGAAATGGGCAATTTTTTCCACCCGGTCGGACTCCAAAACCTCCTTGAGGCGCGGCGCCTGGAAAGAACGGGTCTGCACCAGGGTGATCACTCCCGCCTCGTTGCACATCTGCACCAGACACAGACGATCCCGCCGGGTTTTCAATCCCATGGTTTCGGTGTCGATGGCCAGATAACGGCTCTCCAGGTAACAACGTTGACGCTCGGGATCCAGATCATCGAGCAATACCACGGCCTGGCCGGGCAACGGACCCGCATTCGGGGCGTGTTGGGTGGTCATGTGATTCAAGCTCCGTGGAAAAAATGATGGAGTGGGTATCCTCGGGAAACGATATGATGTTAGAATAACGCAAGCGGTTGGTCGGAATCCAGGTGTGCGTGTCAAAATTTGCAAATCAAAAAAAGAGGATACGACAAAATGGCGGAACGGGATCTTTACACAAACGAACAGTTGGCGAAAATCCGCGCAACCTTGTCGGACGCCTTGGGAGACAACGCGCGTCAAGCCCTGGACAACCTGGACCATCGCTTCGTCGCAGCCAGCGACACACCCGTCAACGCCCCGAACCAAAAAGGCGGCACCGGGGGACGGCGAGGCGGAGGCATGTCCTCCGACTACGAAGAGGAAAAAAAACCCTCCGTGGATGTGGAAGGGGTGATCCAGGAAGGCCGCCTGAAAAAAATGCTCGAAACCCTGGGAAAAATCCAGGAGGAACCGGCTCAGGTACGCACCATGGTCGCCGAAATTCTGCGTCACAAGGAAGTCAAAGCCTTCCACATGGTGGACGCCATGTCCAAAGTGACCAACGATGTGGAACTGGTCAACGCCCTGGCCCATGGCATCGTCTCCCACAAGGGGGTCAATCCGCTGATCGACGGTCTGCGTCACGCCACCATCAGCCCGGAAGCGATGAAATCACTGGCCATGGGCGTGGCGGAACAAGGCACCATCAACCATGTGATCCGGGCCATCGCCACGGCGCCCCCCAACCAGCCCGAGGCGGAAATCATCTGGGCCATGGAAGTGATGGGACGCGGCACCATGGAACAAATGCTCGAAGCCATCAAGCTCATGGCCAACGACTCCCCGGGCACCACCATTCTGGCCACCGGAATCGTCAACCGCAAAGAAATCGCCATCGAACCCCTGGTTCGTTCCCTCACGGCCACCAAGGGCAACGCCAAAGCCACGGCGATCCTGGCCGTGGCCCTCACCAAACTGGCGGATACCGCCTCCCTGGTGACCCTGCTGGAAAAATATGTCACCGACGACACCGACGCCGGCGAAATCCTGACCGCCAAACTGGTACAACGCAGCCTGGACGAAAAAGACAAAAACCGTCCCAAACTCATGGCCAAGGCCGCCCGCATGATGCGCGCCAACTCCATGGCCGGAAAAATCCTCACTTGGGGCATTGTCCAGCAGGGGGATCCCATGCAACTGGAGGCCTCCTACCAACGCATCAACCACCCTGTCGGCAAACAGATTCTGGCCTGCGGCATCGCCAAGAAGCTGTCGGCCATTCAGGCTCTGCGGCTGCTGGGGGGGGATTATTTCAAGCTCTCGAAGATGCAGGCCACGGCGGACACGGCCATACGCGAGGCCAAACAACGCTACGAGTGGATCATCTACAACATGCTCGGCGAAGTGCCGGAGTCGCAAAAACCGGCCATGTCGGCCCGGGAAGCCCTGGCCAAGGGGTTGTAAGGCCATCCAGACTCTCTGCTGGGCAAGTCTCGGCCCGCGGACGGTCTCACCCCGAACGCAACCCCTTGAAAAAATCACCGACCGCCTCGGCTCCGTCTTGCAGATGGATCTCCAAGGCGGCGGTGCCGACCACGGCAATCTCCGCCTGACCCGTCAGGGAACGAACATCCTCCGGGGTACGCACTCCGAATCCCACCGCCAGAGGGGCGGTGGTGGCCATGCGGCAACGCCCCAGAAAATGATTCAATGCGCTGTTGAAATCGGTACGGGTACCCGTCACCCCCTTGCGGGCCACGCAATAACACAGCCCTGCGGCCCATTGACCGATCTGGTTCAACCGTTCATCCGTGGAGGTGGGGGTGAACAACTGGATCCAGTCCAAAGACTCCAGACGACACCAAGCCATGGGTTCCGCGGCCTCCTGGGGGGGCCAGTCCGGAATGATCAATCCCCGCGCCCCCAGTTCGGCGGCCCGCCGGATGAACCGTTCCACCCCGTAGGCCATGAGAATATTCCCATAGGTCATGATCAAAAACGCCACATCAGGATGACGCTGCACGCATTCGGCGGCGAAGGCCAATCCTTCGGCCACCTGAAAGCCCTGATCCAAGGCCGCCTGATTGGCGCGGGCAATGACCGGTCCATCGGCGATGGGTTCGGAAAAGGGGATTTGCAGCTCCATCAATTCCACCCCTGCGGCGGCCATGGCATCGATCACCCGCCGGTTTTCGTCCAGGGAGGGATAACCCAGCACCAGATGGGACATGAGCAGAATGGGCAGTTGCCCGTCGGCGGTCCGCCGGGCAAGGCGCTGACGGATGAAGGGTTCCAGGGTGGTATGAGACATCCGGGTGTTCACTCCTCGATGGTGGAATAGCTGGCAGCCTTGTGACGGATGAAGCGGCGCCAACCCGGATCGTCGAGGGCGTCGGCGATGGTGAAGATGTCCTTGTCGCCCCGTCCGGAAAGATTGATGATCACCACCGCCTCATCCGGCAGGGTGGGCAGTTCCTTGAGGGCCTGGGCCACCGCATGACTGGACTCCAAAGCCGGAATCAGCCCTTCGGCCCGCATCAACTCTTGCAACGCGGCCACCACTTCGACGTCGGTGGCCGCCTCGAAGCGTACCCGGCCCGTGGTGTGCAGATGGGCCAGAATCGGCGAGACGCCCACATAGTCCAGACCCGCGGCCACGGAGTGGGTATCGCGCATCTGGCCATCGGCGTTCTGGAGGAAGAAGGTCTTGTAACCCTGGGCCATGCCGACGGTGCCCGCCCCGGAAGCCAGACGGGCGGCGTGACGACCGGTTGCCAGTCCCTGTCCACCGGCCTCGACTCCCACCAAGTTGACCTCCGGATGGTCCAAAAACCCCTGAAAGATCCCCATGGCATTGGAGCCGCCCCCGACGCAGGCATAGACATGGGTGGGCAGACGCCCTTCGGCGGCCAGGATCTGACCGCGGGCTTCGCTGCCGATGATGGATTGAAACCAGGAGACCATGGCGGGAAACGGATGGGCGCCGCAGGCGGTGCCGAGCAGATAATGGGTATCGTCCATACTGCCGACCCAATCCCGCAACGCCTCGTTGACCGCGTCCTTGAGGGTTTGGGAACCCGAGGTGACCGGCACCACCTTGGCGCCAAGCCGTTCCATCCAGAAGACGTTGGAACGTTGTCGTTCCACATCCTCGGCCCCCATGTAGATCACGCAGTCGAAGCCCATGCGGGCGGCCATGGTGGCGGTGGCCATGCCGTGTTGACCGGCTCCGGTTTCGGCGATGACCCGACGTTTGCCCATGCGTTTCATGAGCAGTCCCTGGCCCATGACGTTGTTGGCCTTGTGGGCGCCGGTCTGGTTGAGGTCTTCGCGTTTGATGTAGACCCGCCGTCCATACCGTTGCGACAGGTTCTCCGCGAAGGTCAACGGCGTGGGGCGTCCCGAGTAGTTTTCCATGAGGCGGACGTAGGCGTTCCAGAACTCCGGATCCCCCCGGGCCGCTTCGTAGGCCGTGGTCAGACGCTGAAACGTCTCGTGGAGGATTTCCGGGATAAAAGCCCCGCCGAAGTCGCCAAAATAGCCGGTTTTCATGCATTGCTCCCAAGTGACACGTCACGCCGAGTGGGCTACTATAGCGGTTCGACGGTTGGTGCGGAAGTGTTCCAGAACGGTGGACGACATAAATCCATGGCCCCTGCAACCGGCATCCTGCATCTTGGCGACCACGCCATGCCCTACACCCTGGTGCGCCATCCCCTGCGCACGCGCCTGAGTCTGCGCGTGACCGCCGCGGGTGTCATCGAGGCCCGCGCCCCGTTACGCATGGGCACGCCCCTGGTGGAGCGGTTCATTCGGGAGCAGGCCGACTGGCTGCTGTCCACCCGGCATGCGGCCCTGGAAAAACGTCCCGCCTTGGCGGACGGCGCCCTGTTGACCCTGCTGAACGAACAACTGACCCTGCGGGTGGTCGCCGACGGCACCCGGGTGCGACGGGCAGGCTCCATCCTGCACGTCCCCGCCCCCCTGACCCCGGACGGGCTGGAGGCCACCTTGGAACGGTGGTATCGCCAACAGGCCCATACCCATCTGACCACCCGTCTGCGCCTCTGGGCCGAGGGGATGGGGGTCACGGTCCACAAACTGACCATTCGCGGCCAATCCACCCGCTGGGGAAGCTGTTCGTCCAAAGGGGCCATCAGTCTCAACTGGCAATTGATGCTGCTGCCCGCCCGGGTGGTGGACTACGTGATCGTCCATGAACTGTGCCACCGCCACGAGATGAACCACTCCCCGGCCTTCTGGGCCAGGGTGGGAGCGGTGCTGCCGGAGTATGAACGGTTGCGGGGGGAGCTGAAGCGGGCACGGATTGGGCATCATCAGATCTTATAAGAGCTTTTTGATTGCAACCCGCTCACCAGACTGTGTACACTCGATTTCTCTATATTCTTGAGGAGTATGATTGGGTTTTCGAGGTGTTGCGACAAGAGGCCGTGTCGGCTTTTTAGGAAGAAGTGGTTCCCTTGCCAAACAAAAGACAACGAATCTCCTCTTCAGACCATCCAGAACCGATGCATCATAAAACCGCTTTAAAATACAATGGCAATAGTCTAAAAAACAGGATGAACTTACAAATTTATTCACAATATCACCATTATCAAAAGATGTCGATTTCAATTCGACAAAAACCAAATAATCTTCTCCATTATAAGTTGTCATAATAACAGCATCACAAACTTTCTGATGAGTACCATCCAACAGATATTGGGTAAATCTTTTGCCAACATCTGCAAAAAACAGAATCGACTCATCGGTCTGCAAACCTTCAATAACTACCTTTTTCATCAGAGTTGATACATCCATTTCAAACACTTCAAGGCAACGTTGATGCGCTCGCTCAATCTTGCAGATTTTACCAAGAGCCTCAAATTTCATGCGAGATCCACTCCAAATTCCAGGATTTCCTCCTGAATTCGGTTCATCTTCAAAATGCTTTCATCAAAATCTTTCACCTCAATACCAAGCATCGCGCTGACATCAGCAGCAGTAAAGGTATTCACACGACTTCTTTTAGAATTACCCGGTAGCAACGTCAATGCCGGACCGGCATTGTAAACCCGTATCTGATCCACAGATAAAAGCTCATCGCGATGATAACCATGTTTCGTCATCACCAGCACCCGCAACGACTCTTCAAGATGATTCATCATGATCAATGTATTCAACTCCTTAATCAAATAATCACTGTGCGTGGTCACGAATACCTTGATCCCGCAATTCACGAGGCGCACAAACAAACGCGCCAACAGACGCTGATTTTCGGGATGAAGATTGATTTCCGGCTCGTCCACCATAAGCATTTCACCAGGCTGGGCCAAATGGCGCAAATACAGGCCAATGGAAAGCAGGGATCGAACCGCGCTGGAGCTTTCGTTCATAGTCAATCGGCTGGCACGATTTTTCTGCGGCACAAAGTATAATTCGCTTGACACGACACGATACTCACCACCAATCAACGCATGAAAATCCGCCAACAGATCAGGATGCTTCTCTACCAAAAAACTGTCATTCTTGACAATACTCTCAAAATCTCTTGTAAAATCGACATTATCTGTAACCGGAAATGGATAATAATTATACGCTTTCTTCATCAATTCAAACACATCCAAATCCTTTCCCATATTACCCATCTGTTCCAAAAGCCGATTGCGGGCAAAATCCAACTCTCTCAAGAAAATGGCCGCCCCGGTTCGTTCCGCACTGGCCATGAAGACCGATGGCAACACAGGAGAAAGAAACAGATCCAACAGCGCATCGTTGATCATGCCCTGCATCGCTTGAACAGAAATAGTTTTCTGCTCCCCTTCTTGCAACCAGAAAATCTCAAGAGTGGTTTCATTGGACTTTTTCCAAAAACGGATCAAATCTTTCGTACTGGATTTAAAATTTTTCTCAAAGGCCCGGTCCAACCGGATTGCACTCTCCGCAATCTCCAACCTAAACTGAGAACCTAAAAAACGCTCAGGACGAGAAGCAAAGACCTTGTGAAGACTGTTCGAATAACCCTGGCATCCATTCTGAATCGCCACTCCGACATTTTTACTGATCTTCTGCAAATCAATCTTTGTTGAACCTTGCTTCATTAACAAATCGATATGACGCGTGTCGAAGGTTATTTTTATGAATTGGCGCCACAGTTTCAGAAATCCATAGAAAGCATAGACCGCATAGGTCTTCCCTGTATTGTTCTTTCCACAAATAATGGTCAGATCGCCAATCTCAAAATCAGCAATTTTCAGCACACCCAAATCATTCAAAAAAATCTTCATGGCGCATCACCCCTGCAAATCAACCATTACCCAGGAAACCAGTATAATAAAACAAGAAAGCCATGTCCACACAAACTCTTGAAGACCACCCCTTCCCCCCACCGGATTTTTTGGGCAAACTCTGTCGTCATGGACGATCTGCTCTTTCTGGCCCACCGCATCCCCTATCCGCCGCGCAAGGGGGACAAGATCCGCTCGTATCATCTGTTGCGGGCGCTGTCTGCGCGCTATCGGGTGCATCTGGGGGCCTTCGTGGACGACGCCGCGGATGAAACCCACGCCGCCACCGTGGCCGGAATGTGTCGCGGGGAGACCCGACTGGTGCGGCTGGATCCCTGGCGGGCCAAACTGCGCGCCCTGCGGGGCCTGGTGACCGGCGAGGCGCTGACGCTGCCCTACTATGACCATCCCGACATGCGGGGCTGGGTGGCGGAGATGCTTCACAGGCATCCGATCCGTCGGGTGGTGGTCTATTCGGCGGCCCCGGCCCAGTTCGTGGAGGAGATCGATCCGACCATCCGCCGGGTGATGGATTTCGTGGATGTGGACTCGGCCAAATGGGCCCAGTACGCCAAACGACGCTCCGGGCTGGCCCGCTGGCTCTACCGACGGGAGGCCCGCACCCTGCTGGCAGCCGAACAGGCCATCACCGCCCGTTTCGATGCCGTCCTCTTTGTCAGCGAGCCGGAAGCCGGACTGTTCCGGGAACAGGCTCCCGAGTACGCCGCGAAGATCGGATTCTGGGAAAACGGCGTGGATCTGGACTATTTTTCCCCGGACACACCCTATCCGGATCCCTACCAGCCCGGCGATCTGCCTCTGGTCTTCACCGGGGCCATGGACTACTGGCCCAATGTGGACGCGGTGTGCTGGTTCGCCCGCGAGGTGTTCGCCCCCCTGACGCGCACCCTGCCCCGGGCCCGTTTCGTGATCGTGGGAGGACGCCCCACTCCGGAGGTGATGCAGTTGCAATCCATTCCGGGCGTAACGGTCACGGGCAATGTGCCGGATGTGCGCCCCTGGATCTTCTGGGCCAAAGCGGCGGTGGCCCCCCTGCGCATCGCCCAGGGAATCCAGAACAAAGTGCTGGAAGCCATGGCCCTGGGCAAACCGGTGCTGGCCACCTCCAAGGCCATGGAGGGGATCCGTCACGATCCGCCCCTGGCCCGCTGGGTGGCGGACACGCCGGAAGCGCTCCGGGCCAAAGCCGCGGATCTGCTCTCCGGCGGGGACGAAGACGGCACCCATCCTCCCTGCGGTCCCCTCGGACGGGAAACGATGCAACGCAACTACCACTGGGAACACAATCTGGCCCGCGCCCTGGCCGCGGTGGCGGGTTGAGCCGTGCGCATCGCCCATCTGGTCCATCGCCTCGACATCGGCGGACTGGAGACCGTGGTGGCCAATCTGGTCAACGGTCTGCCACAGGAGCGGTTCGAGCACGCAGTGATCAGCCTGACGGAAATCACCTCCTTTCGCCATCGGATCCACCATCCCCGGGTCACGTTTCACGCCCTGCATAAAAAACCGGGAAAGGATCTGGCGGTTTGGGTCCGGCTCTGGCGGTTTTTGAGGGCGTGGCGACCGGATCTGGTCCACGCCTGCAATCTCGCCACGTTGGAAGCGGCCATTCCCGCCCGACTGGCGGGAGTACCCGGTTTCATCCACGCCGAACATGGCCGCGACACCCACGATCCGGATGGCACCAAAGCCAAATATCTGCTGCTGCGCCGCCTGCTCACCCCCTGGGTGGATGCCTTTGTGCCGGTCTCCGGGGATCTGGAACGCTGGATGCGTCACACGGTCAAAATTCCCCCCCGCAAGATCCATCCGATTCTCAACGGGGTGCCGCTGCCCCCGCCCCGACCGGATCAGCCGGAAGAGACCCGCTCCGGCCCTTTCACCATCGGCACCGTGGGACGGATGTGGCCCATCAAGGATCATCTCAACCTGATGAGGGCCTTTCAGCGGTTGTGTCAACGTCTGCCTGAAGCGCCGGTGCGTCTGGTGATCGTGGGGGATGGTCCGGAACGTCCGGCGGTGGAAGCCCTGGCCGCCCGCTGCCACCTGACGGATCGGTTGCAAATCACCGGCTGGCAAACCGACGTGCTGCCCTTTTTGCATGGCTTCGACCTGTTCGTCCTGCCCTCCAAGGCGGAAGGAACCCCCTTGACCCTGCTGGAAGCCATGGCGGTGGCGCTGCCGGTGGTGGCCACCCGGGTGGGGGGGGTGCCGGATCTGGTGATCGAAAACCACACCGGCCATCTCGTCCCCCCCAACGACCCGGAGGCCCTGGCGGAAGCGATGCTGGACTATCTTTTGCATCCGACCCAAGGCCGCCTCCATGGCTTGGCCGGACGCCAACGGGTGGCCACCCGCTTCTCCCTGGAAGGGATGATCGGGGCCTATCAAAAATTGTTCGAGGGGTTCCTGGTTACGAAAGATCAAGATTCTTGACAATTCTCTTTTTGATTTTTACCGTCGGTGGGGCTATTCTCAAAAGAACCCTGAACCATCCCGCATGAACCCATTGTCGCTGCCCGCACGGGCAGGAGAGTTTGACATGTCCCAATCTTCCGACCCGATCCCGCACAGCCCGCCACCCGAGGGCGCGGATCCGGATGCCAACGCGGCAAACCAGACCCCTCCCGGTGATCTCCGGCGACGGCGTTTGCTCAAGGGGCTGATCGGTGTCGGGGTCTCGGTTCCGGTCATTCTCACGCTGCAACGGGATGCCCTGGCCAAATTCGGCAGTCAGCAGGCCTGCATGGACGAAATGCCCGATGCCACCACCATCGGCGACCCCTGCCAATCCGCCGCGGATGACTGGATCCGGGCCAGTCGCAGCACCTTTTTCGACTATACCAACCAAACCGGCGTCCTCACCGGCGGCTCCGGCGGAACCAGCGATCAGTGTCTGGTCTATTTCGATCCGGACAACGGCTGGTTCGACCACACCGCCAGCGCCACCAACTCCTATGGCAAAACCGCCGGATACAAGGCGGTCACAAGCTCTTGTTGGTTCTCTTTCCACAACTCGGGCAACACCTCCGGCATCACAGGGCATCCTTGAACACCCCATTCAACGCGCCGTGGCGTTGGATGGCTCCCCACGCCGCCCATTGGCTCCGGGAGCCGTTCGGAACAAGCCATCTGCTGTTCAATCCCGCCTCCAACGAAACCCATATTCTCAACGACTTGGCCATTGCCACCTTGGAACAGTTGCAGCAGGCGCCGGCGAACGGGTCGGAACTCCTGGAACGCCTCGGCCTCGACCCGCAGGATCCACAGACCATCCAACCCTACGCCCGCCTGTTGCGGGATCTGGATCTGCTCGGTTTGATCATCCCCGTGGACTCATGAGAATTGGTGACCTGACCCCGGATGCACTGGCCCATCGGCTCCTCACAACCGGAGTGCGTTGGCAGGCCGGACCGTTCGTGACCCGGCTCCACAGCGACGCCCGGGATTTTTTCGATCCGTTTCACCGGTTGTATGGCGCCCATCGTCTGGTGGAAGCCGACTCCGGCGAGGTCACGGATTTTCACATCGGTCTGCGGCGCAGTCGGGGGGTGCGCCGCTGGTGGCGTCCCCAGGTCTTCTTCGATTTGGATGGCCCCACGGAACTGGCTCCCTTTCCCCTGGATCACGCCCTGCCCCTGTTCGAATGGGGCTTCAACTACGGCATCGCCCGTCGCTCCAATCAATATCTGATGCTCCATTCGGCGGTGGTGGCCCGGGGGGATCGGGCGTTGATCCTGCCGGGTCTGCCGGGATCCGGCAAAAGCACCTTGTGCGCGGCGCTGGTCTCCCGGGGATGGCGGCTGTTTTCCGACGAGTTCGCCCTGGTGCGTCCCGAAACCGGCAGGGTCCATCCGTTGCCCCGTCCCATCGCCTTGAAAAACGCCTCCATCGGCGTCATTCGCGCTTTCAACCCCGAGGCGCTCATCGGCCCGGAGTTTCCCAAAACCCGCAAGGGACGCGTGGCCCACATGCAACCTCCGGCAGCCAGCGTCCACGCGGAAATGGAAACCGCCCGCCCCACCTGGGTGATCACCCCGAAATTCCAACCCCTGGCCCCGGCGGAACTGGATCCCATGGCGTCGGATCACGGTTTCATGCGTCTGGCGAGCCACTCCTTCAACTACGAGCTGCTGGGGGCGCGGGGATTTGCCACCGTGGCGGCGCTGACCCGGGCCTGTCGATTTTTCGAGCTGACCTATGGGGATCTCGCCGAAGCCGTGGCCCTGCTGGATGCACAGACCCTCCCCGGAGAGACCCCATGACCATCGATGGACACCCTCCGGCGGAATGGCTGTTGCGGGCATGGCGCACGCCCGGCTCTTTGGCCGCCATGGGGGTGGAAACCCAGGATCTGGTGCTGCGTCTGGCTCGACGCAGCGGTCTGCTGGCCGGATTGGGTGCCAGGATGGAACAAAGGGCCAATCTGGAAACCCTCCCCCCCCGGATCCGGGATATCTTTGAAGGGGCGCGGGTGATCGGGGCGGATCGGGAGCGGTCGGTGCGCTGGGAGGTCAACCGCATCCAGCGGGCCTTTCACGGCAGCGGATTGCCGGTGATCCTGCTCAAAGGAGCGGCCTATCATCTGCGGGAGCTGCCCATGGCCAAAGGCCGACTCACCGCCGATGTGGACATTTTGCTTCCGGAAACCGATCTGCCCCTGGCGGAACAACGGCTGCGGGCCCACGGTTGGGTCACGGCCACCCAGGATGCCTACGATCAACGCTATTATCGGGAGTGGATGCACGAACTGCCCCCCATGCGTCATCGGCTGCGTCTGAGCGAACTGGATCTGCATCACGCCATTCTGCCTCGCACCGCCCGACTCCATCCGGACTCCGCCCGACTCTTCGAACGGGTGCAACCCGTGGCGGATCACCCCGGAGTCTGGACCCTGTGCCCGGAGGATCTGGTGCTGCACGCGGTGGTGCATCAGTTCCACGACGGGGATTTCAGCCGCATGGGGCTGCGGGATCTGTTGGATCTGGATGGGCTGTTGGACTACTATGGCCAACAGGAGGGATTCTGGGAGCGGCTGGTGTCCCGGGCGGTGGTGCTGAATCTGACCCGCCCTCTGGATCACGCCCTGCGTTGCGCGGCGCGATTGTGCCACACCCCGGTTCCGGATGGGGTGCTGTGGGCGGCGCGTCAGGCTTCTCCGGCCTCCTGGCCGGTGCGATTCCTGCTGGATCCCCTGGTGAAACAGACCATCCTGCCCCGCCACCCGGATCAACGCCGATCCGATCCCTTCACGGCCCTGGCGGCATGGTGCCTGTACATCCGTTCCCACTGGCTGCGGATGCCCCCTCAACTTCTGCTTCCCCATCTGGCCCGCAAATGGGCCAGACGATGGCATCCCGATGTGTGGCATCGCCGGACTGTTTGATCGGGTCGCGACGCGACCCCTGGACGCGGCCCGTCTGGACCGCATGAACCACGCCCACAGCCACCGGGGTCCGGATGGCGCGGGGAGCTGGAGCGGACCCGGTGTGGGTCTGGCCCATCGACGACTGGCGATCATCGACCTGGAAGGCGGCAGGCAACCCTTGACCAACGAAGACGGCTCGGCATGGCTGGTCTTCAACGGAGAGATCTACAATTTCCAGGAACTGCGCCAGGAACTGCTCCACCTCGGACACCGGTTCACCACCCGCTCGGATTCGGAGGTGATTCTGCACGCCTGGGAGTCCTGGGGGGTGAACTGTGTGCAGCGACTGCGGGGCATGTTCGCCTTCGCGGTGTGGGATCAGGCCAGTCACAGCCTGTTTCTGGCCCGGGACCGCCTGGGGATGAAACCCCTGTACTACGCCGAACTGGCGGACGGCTGGGTGGGCTTCGCCTCGGAACTGGGGGGCCTCACCGCCGCGAGCGATACCCGGCGGCCTTTGTCCATGCCGGCGGTGGAAAGTTTTTTCGCCCTGGGCTACGTGCCGGATCCCCTCACGATCTATCCGGGCATCCACAAGCTTCCCCCCGCCTGTCATTTGTGGATCCGCAACGGCGCCCCCCTGCCCCAGCCGGCGCGTTACTGGGAACCGCGTTTCGAGTGTGATCCCGCTTCCCGTCTCACCCCGGAAAGCGCGGCCCGAGAACTGCTGGAACGATTGCGGGAGTCGGTGCGGTCGCATCTGGTTTCGGATGTGCCGGTGGCCACCTTTTTATCCGGCGGGATCGACTCGTCGGCGGTTTCGGCCCTGATGGCCCAGGCCTCCGCCACCCCCCCGGAAGCCTGTACCGTCTCTTTCGCCGATCCCCGCCACGACGAAAGCGGCTACGCCACCCTGGTGGCCCAACGTCACGGCCTGCGCCATCATCTGTCGCAAGCCGACCCGGCCCGCTTCGATCTGCTGGACCGGCTGGCGCGTCACTTCGGGGAACCCTTCGCCGATCCTTCCGCGCTGCCCACTTGGCTGGTGTGCGCTCTGGCCCGTCAACACGCCAAGGTGGTCCTCTCCGGGGATGGGGGGGACGAAAACCTCGCCGGTTACAGCCGCTATCGTTTTCTCATGGCCGAAGAGGCCATTCGCAGCCGTCTGCCTCTGGGGCTGCGACGGTTGATCTTCGGTCTGCCGGGGCGCTGGTATCCCAAACTGGATCGGGCGCCCCGCTGGCTGAGGGCCCGTTCGACCCTGCGCTCGTTGGGCAAGGGGTGGGTGGAGGCGGCCTTCCAGTCGGTGGAAATCCTGCCGGAAGATCTGCGCCGGGAGCTGTTCAGCCCCCAGGCCCGACGGGAGTTGCAAGGCTTTCGCGCCGAGGAGACCTGGCATCAATACGCCGAAAACGCCCCGGAACACCCCTTGTCCCGGTTGCAGTATCTGGACCTCAAGGGATTTCTGGCCGGACGGGTGCTGGTGAAGGTGGATCGCACCAGCATGGCCCATGGCCTGGAAGTCCGGGCGCCGCTGCTGGACTATCCCCTGGTGGAGTGGCTGGCCAGCCTGCCGCCCGAATGGAAACTGCATCACGGGGTGGGCAAACATCTGTTCAAGGAGGCGCTGCGTCCCTTGCTGCCTGCGGAGATTCTGTTCCGACCCAAGCAGGGCTTCAATCTCCCCCTGGCCACTTGGCTGCGGGGGCCGTTGGCCCAACCGCTGCGGGAACGGCTGCTGGGACCGACCCTGGCGGCCACAGGGTTGTTCGAGCCCAAAACCTTGCGGCGACTGGTGACCAGCCATCTATCCGGCAGTCATGACTTCTCCGCTCCGCTCTGGGCGCTACTGATGTTTGAATCGTTCACGCGCCAGCACACACACAACAACCAATATTAACACTCATTCACACATTATTTTACGCGCAGTTTTCTTGCAAACCCTCCCCAAAGCACGTATCCTCCTTCGGGTTTGCATGCCAGTCACTCTGAACGGGAGGGGGAATCGTTCCAGCATGGACGAGGCGGAGATAGGCATTCCAACATCCATTCCAATCACGACAGGATCCCGCATTCTGCGCGGACGCAGCCTGTTGTTTCCAATCGTGGGACTGTTGATTCTGACGGTCCTGGTCACCATGGGTGTGGGATATTTCATCAATTATCCCTTCCTCTACGAATCCTTGCACAACAAAGCCCGCATCGAAAACGAGGCCCGGGCCGCCCAGATCGGCTTTCATGTGGATCACGAGGCCGGGGGGCTGATGCAACTGGCCCATGTGGTCTCCCGGGATGGAGAACTGCAAGAAGCCCTCACCCTCCACGCCCAGGACTTCAACCGTCTGATGCGCAAAGTGCTGTTTCTGGCCGAAACCATTCATGGGGTGGATCTGGTCGGGGTGATCGATCCGGAGGGCAAAACCCTGTTCAGCACCGAAGGCTCGGACACGGACGACGCCTTCCCCAAAGAAACCCTGCAAAAAAGCCTCAAAAGCGGTGGCCATCTGCTGGCCACCACCATCAACCAACGCTGGTCCATCGTGGCCATGACCCCCATCATGGTGCAACGCAAAACCGTTGGCATTCTGCTGTTGGGTCGCTGGATCCATCCGGATCTGGCGCGACGCTCCAGCACCGAAGGCTCGGTCAATATCGCCATCGGCGGACCAGCCGACATGCTGGCCAGCACCTTGGACGCCACGGAATGGCCGGTCCCGGATCCCGCCCGGATCCGCACCTGCCTGAATACCACCACCCCCATCACCCAACTGATCGAAGAGTATCGGGGACTCTACTACTCCCCCATGCTGATCGTGGGCAAACCCTTCTGTCTGATCCTGCCTCTGGATACCGGTTCCATCCGCATCACCTTGCAAGATCACGGGGTGCGTCTGGCCTGGTCCTCCCTGATCATCATTTTGATGATTCTGGCCTTGGGATTGACCGTCCACTTCCTGATTTTGCAACCCCTGAACCGCCTGCGCAACAAGGCGTTGATCCTGGTGGAGGTGTGCTCCAACCAGAAATTGCAGGTTCCCCAGTTGGTCAACGTGGAAAAAGGCAACGAAATCCAAATCCTCGATCAAGCCTTCGAGACCGCATCCACCGCCATCTACTCCTACATCGGAGAGTTGCACCACCAAAAGGAACGTTTCGAGGACATGGCCATCCGGGATCCCCTCACGGGTCTGGGCAACCGGAGACTGTTCACCCAACTGGTGGAAAAATCCCTGGCCGTCTGTCATCGCTATCAGCGGCGCATGGCGGTGATGTATCTGGATCTGGATCATTTCAAGCCGGTCAACGACACCCTGGGACACGACATCGGCGATCTGTTGCTCAAGGAGGTTTCCGGTCGACTGAAGCACGCCCTGCGGGATTCCGATGTGGTGTTTCGTTTGGGCGGGGACGAATTCGCCGCCTTGTTGCCGGAGTGCGCCGAAGGGGAGACCGCCCGTCTGCTGGGAGAGCGACTCATTCAGGATGTGGCGCGTCCGTATCTGCTCAAGGGACATGATTGTGTCATCGGGGTCAGTGTGGGGGTTTCCATCTATCCGGATCACGCCACCACACTGGAAACCTTGCTCAAACACGCCGACGTGGCGTTGTATGCCGCCAAGGAGGCAGGACGGGGTGTCTGCCGTCTGCACGGCGACCCCCCCAACCAATCCCCCACCAGCCACCACTAAAAAAAGGGGGGTCACCCCTTATCCATCTCCCGCACCAGTTCCGCGCCGAAAGGCTCCAAAATCTCCACCAGCACGCCGAGATGCTCCGGATACCGCAGCCGGACAAATTCGGCCTGACGCTCCAAAACCCAACGGGCCACCGCCAGACGTGACAACTCCGGACTGGCCTTGCCCAGGGCGCGCAAGGTGCGGTCCAGGGCCTGGGAGAGTCGGGACAAGGCTTCCACCCGTTCCAACGGCTTGACCTCTCCCCCCTTCACCGCCTCCACCGCCTCTTTGTGCAATCCCAAATAATCCTCCAGCAAGGCGCTCACCAGCCGCTCCCGCCGATTGCCCACCAGGCAGGCCGCCGCCTGATCCCATGGCCCGGAAGACGGGTTCACCTCCCAGTCCACACCCTGTTCCCGATCCCCGGCACGCCACCGGCGGGCGGTGCTTTCGGCAATGCCATGTTCCCGCGCCGCCTTGGCCAGATTGCCGCCGTTGTCCCGGTAGGCCATGCGCACGGCATGACGCATCGTCTCGCCGGATCCTGAACTTCTGATTTCGTCCGCGACATTTTCAACACAGGTATTATTTTTCATGGATCCTGTTCCGTATCAAGGTCATTTACAGTCTCCTCTGCACGATAAATCCTTGATGATCCTATGAAAAAAAATACCCGCCCAAAAGGTGAAGGAGTTCGGCGCGCCATCCCCCCCACGCAAGAATCCGTGTCTTTTGCAACAAACCCCGTTACCTTTCAACACAATCTTATGCTATTCTAAAAAAGCATCTTCAATCGGTCTGTCAACCGCGTCCCACCACCGTTCACGACAGCATCAACCCGCTGTCAAACTCCGGAGGAACGTTCGCGACCTGAAACGACCGCAACACACAGTGATCCGGCACCACGGGGTGGAACGACAATGGCAACCAGTGAAAATGGCAAGAAAATCGGCATCATGGGTGCCGACAAGGATGGATGCGAAATCCTGGAACTCTTCTCCCATAACAAAAGCGTGGAAATCCTGTTCGTGGCCGATACCGACTCTGCGGCACCGGGCTTGGCCATGGCCAAAAAACTGGGCATCAAAACCTTGACCAAGCCCGAGGTCGCCTTGAAAAATTTCAAAACCGACCTGATCATCGACTGCACAGGCTCCCCGGAAACCCTGCGCATGATCACCGATCTGGTTGGGCAAGCCGGTGTCATCCCCGGTTCCGTGATGCTGATGCTGCACAAGGTCTTCAGCGAACAACGGGGTCAGGCCAATCATCAGGTTTTCTCCGATCTGGCCGGTGTCCGCCAGGAGATCGACCGCAACACCCGTGACGTTTCCAAAACCCTGCACGGCATCGAAAAAATCTCCAACGAACTGGAAGTCTTGGCCATCAATGCCGGCATTCAGGCCTCCCGGGCCGGCGAGTTCGGCAAGGGGTTCGCGGTGGTGGCGGGGGAAGTCAAAAGCACCGCCCGGGTGGCGCGGGATCTGGCCGGAGACATCGACCGGGTCATCAGCGAAATCTCTTCCATGTCCAAAAAGATCGATCAATCCCTCAAGAAAGTGCTGTGAGTACGGATCACGGCCCCTTGCTTTCAGGCAGGGGCCTGGTCACGCCACACTGGACAAAATCGCGTAGATCTGACGCTCGGTGAGGGCATTGTCCCGCGCCAACTGTCGCACCCCCGTACCCGCGTCGTAGCGTCGGACGATCTCCCGGTTGCGGGTACGGCGCAACAGTTCCGCGGCCCGCACCACGGTCAAGGTTTCCCCGCCGAAATGATGGGACAGTCTGCGGGCCTGTTCAAATCCCAGCATGGTCACCAGTTTGTGTTGCACCCGCAGTTTGCGCGGCACGAAAATCCGGGTGCCCCCGCAGGCATTCACCAACTGCAACGCTCCTTCCCGCCCGATCACCTCGGCGATCTCCTCCAAAGAACCCGGCAGATCCTCTTTCAAGATCAACTCCAGACCACTCATCACGCCACCTCCTCCACGCCGACCGCTGACGAGCCTGTTCCTGGCAGATCCATTTCCGGATTCAGGCTTTCCATTTTGAGTTCGTACCAGAACAGATCCTTTTCCACCCGACGCACGCCCAGCACTCCCAGGCGTTCATCGGTCCAAGCGCGCATCGCCTCCCGGTTGACATCCTCTCTGACCCGGATTCCCTCCACCACGCCCAATTCCTTGATCCTGCCCAAAACCTGTGCCCAGGTACCCCGGCCTTGGGGTTTCAATTCGCTGGATTTGCGAAAGCCCAGCACGCCAAATGACAATTCGATTCCCCGTCGTTTGGCGAACAGTGCTTCCTTGTTGAATTCGGCGAAGGCCAGCAGTCCATTGGCCAGGGATTCCAGACGGGCGCGACGGGGCGCGGAAAAGGCCGCCGCCGACCGTTTGATCCGATCGATACTGGCGTTCATATCCGCCTCGATGGCGTCGATGCTGCGTTTGAGTTGCGCGATCTCCCCCAGCACCCCATTGGCTTCCTTCAGATCCCGCACCACCACAAGGTTGTCCGGTTTGCTGCGTTTGCTGACTGTCATCCTCGCCTCCTGTCCTTGATTGGTTCGGTTTTTGATTAATCCCTGCCAGAAATACTCGGATTTTGCATGCGCATTGTCAAGAAAAAAGATTTAAAAAATTACTGTTGCTTACAATCATGAATCATTTATAATCCTTATTGAATTGCATGACAGGCATTATTGAAATATAAGATGTTCAACCCGCAGGATACCAGAGTTCGGTTTTTGATTTTCAGCGAGGAGCGCAGCCATGAACCACAAACAATCCATCCCCGGATTCACCCAACGTCTGTTGTCGCTGATCGGCAACGATCCCCCTTATGCCTGGGCGATTCGCATGGGTATTCCCAAGGCCACCATGCATGGGTTGTTACGGCAGGCATCCCCTTCCACGGCCACGTTGTTGAGGATTGCGGAGGGGACGGATGTTTCCATCAATTGGCTTTTGACCGGACGGGAGCGGGTGTCGGGGGGATCGAGGGGGAGGGTCGAAGCGGTGGAGGAGTCGGAAAGATGGTTGGCGCCGGAGATTTGGGGGGAGGAGGAAGGGGCGGATGGGGGATCGATGCCGGGTATGTGGGTGATGGTGGATGGGGATGGCATGGAGCCGTTGTTGCGTTGCGGGGATTGGATGCGGGTGGATCCGCGGGAGAATGCGGTTGGCGGGGATGGGATTTATCTGTTGGAGGTGGAGGGGAAGAGGATTCCCAAGCGGTTGCAGCGGGGGTTGGGTGGGGAGGTGCGGGTGGGGTGTGACAATCCGGCTTATGAGGATGTTGTCATACCTCCGGAACGGCGGTCACAACTGGTGATTATCGGTCGTGTGGTCTGGATCAGTCGCAGAATTTGAAGTCAGGAAAAAATCCCGAGTCAATCGCCCCTCCACTATTGGAGGCTGTCGTCAAAACGGGGATGGGAATTGGGAAAATTCAATTGGGAACAATAAAAATAATCTCATCAGGATACACCAAACCCAAATCACGACGCGCCACCCCCTCAACCGCCGTGGGATCCTTCTCCAAAAGCCGAATCTCCTCCTTCAACTCATGAATGCGATTCTCCACCTCGTTGACCTCCGAACGCACGGAAATCAACTCCTTCTCCGTCTGCCGCCACCGCACCAACCCCTGCCCGCCAAACCATAACAAATACTGCGCCCAGGCATTGGCCACCAAAAGCGCCAAACCCAACAACACCCCCTTGGATGTTCCCTGACTCATGTCGTACACTCCCTCACATCATCCACCAACCACCATTCCAAGAATGAACCGATCATGACCATCGAACACACCACCACCGCCGAAAAATTTCTCGACTTCGCCATCCAGGCCGATGTGCTGCGCTTCGGCACCTTCCAAACCAAAGCCGGACGATCCAGCCCCTATTTTTTCAACGCGGGACTCTTCCACGATGGACGCCTGCTGGCCCAACTGGGCAGCTTCTACGCCGAAACCCTCATGAACGCTCAAACCCCGTTCGATATGCTCTTCGGCCCGGCCTACAAAGGCATCCCCCTGGCAGCGGCCACAGCCATCAGCCTGGCACGGGATCATGACAAAAACCTGCCCTTTGCCTACAACCGCAAGGAAACCAAAGACCATGGCGAAGGGGGCAACATTATCGGCGCACCGCTGCAAGGCAAGGTGCTGATCGTGGATGATGTCATCAGCGCCGGAACCTCGATCCGCGAATCGGTGGAGTGGATCCAACAGGCCAAAGCCACCCTGGCGGGCGTGGTGATCGCCCTGGACCGACAAGAACGTGGCACCGGCTCCACCAGCGCCACACAGGAAATTCAAACCACCTATCAGGTTCCGGTCATCGCCATCGCCCGACTGGAAGACCTGATCCGGCTGCTGGCGCGCAAACCCGATCACACACAACAACTGCAATCGATTCTGTCCTACCGGGAACAGTGGGGTGTGGCCTGAGACGCCCTCAACGGCAACCGCGCAACGCCGCCACAGCCTTGCCGCTCCCCTTCAAGGGGACGGCAAAATCAAAGGTCTTGGTACCGTTGGAAAAACTGATACGCATCTCGCCCCGCTTCTGGATCATGGCCAAAAGCTCCTGGGTATCCTCCAGATACTGCCATCGCCAATAGCTGTCCTTGGCATCGGCGTCCGGGACGAAAGGTATGCTGCGCGGCTTGCTGTTGTCGAAGGAGATCAACACTTTGTCACGTGCCAATCCCACTTTTTCACGTTCCGTGAACAGCTCGCCGTAATAATCCTCGGAAGGAAACAAAGCCAAGATCGCCTGATGATCCCGTTCGTTCTTGGCCAGCAGGATCTCCAGCTTGCAAGCCCCCTCGACCTTGCGCACCGTGAACCGACCGTTCTTGTAGACCTCCTTGTAGGAGTTCTCTGCGCCATGGCCCGTCCATGGTAATAAAAGAATCAACGCCGCCGCGAAAATCCGGGAAACCCCCATGCCACCGACCTCCTTTCAACCCGCGATGAACGCCCAGGCGCTACGCCATGAGCCCGCTCTGCCCGACGATCCATGATGCCGTTTTCGACGCGACACGATTCCACGTCCAGGCGTCACCAAAGACATTCGCCCGTCAGGGCAACTGGCGGTGACCAGCTAATCATGATAGAAAGATACGTTTTTCACAAGGCCCAGATCACCAAAAAAGCAAAAAAGGAAACACCATGGCCACGAACCGTTCCGCGCTTTTCCAGAAACAGATGCAACAACGCATCCTGGTACTGGATGGCGCCATGGGCACCATGATCCAGGGTCACGACTTGAGCGAAACCGATTTTCGCGGCAGTCGCTTCTCCGCGTACCCCTCGGAACTCAAAGGCAACAACGATCTGCTCTGCCTGACCCGACCGGATGTAATCCAGGGCATCCATGCCGCCTACCTGGACGCCGGAGCCGATCTCCTGGAAACCAATTCGTTCAACGCCAACGCCATCTCCCTGAACGATTACGGCATGTCGGAGTTGGCCTTCGAGATCAATCTCGCCGCCGCGCGTCTGGCCCGGGAAGCCGCCGACCGGGCCACGGCAGTCACCCCCGACCGCCCCCGCTTCGTGGCGGGAATTCTCGGTCCCACCAACCGCACCGCCTCGATTTCGCCGGATGTCAACCAGCCGGGATACCGCAACGTCACCTTTCGGGAACTGGTCAGCGCCTACGACACCGCCATCCGGGGACTGGTGGAAGGGGGCGTGGACGCGCTGATGGTGGAAACGGTCTTCGACGCCCTCAACTGCAAGGCGGCGCTGTTTGCCATTCTGGCCTTCAACGAGGGACGGGCCGATCCATTGCCCATCATGATCTCCGGCACCATCTCCGACCGCAGTGGCCGGATCCTCTCGGGTCAGACCATGGAGGCGTTCGTCCACGCCACCGCCCACGCCAATCCGGTGACCATGGGACTCAACTGCGCCCTGGGAGCCGAACAACTCCGACCCCATCTGGCCAATCTGGCCCGGGTTTCCGACGCCTGGATCTCGATTCATCCCAACGCCGGCCTGCCCAACGAAATGGGCGGCTACGACGAAACCCCGGCAGCCATGGCGGCCACCATCCGGGAGTTCGCCCAGGCGGGATGGATCAATCTGGCGGGCGGCTGCTGTGGCACCTCGCCGGCATTCATCCGCGCCATCGCCGAGGCCGTGGCGGATCTGCCCCCCCGTGTGCGTCCCACCCCTTCCCGGTTATGTCGGCTCTCCGGCCTGGAGCCTTTGGAAATCGGCGGAGAGGAGACCTTGTTCGTCAACGTGGGGGAGCGCACCAATGTCTCCGGATCCCGCAAGTTCGCCCGTCTGATCCGGGACGGCAACGACGAAGAGGCGGTGGAAGTGGCCCGCCAACAGGTGGAAGACGGCGCGCAGATCATCGATGTCAACATGGATGACGCCATGCTGGACGCTCCGGCGGCCATGACCCGTTTTCTCAACCGTCTGGCGGCGGAACCCGACATCTGTCGCGTGCCGGTGATGATCGACTCCTCCCGCTGGGAGGCCATCGAGGCGGGATTGCAGTGTCTGCAAGGCCGTGGGGTGGTCAACTCCTTGAGTCTCAAGGAAGGAGAGGAACGTTTCCTGGAACAGGCCCGCCTCACCAAAAAATATGGCGCCGCCGCCGTGGTCATGGCCTTCGACGAACAGGGTCAGGCCGACACCCTGGAGCGGCGTGTGGCCATCTGTCGTCGCGCCCACGATCTGTTGATCACCCAGGCGGGCTTTCGGCCCGAAGAGATCATCTTCGATCCCAATATTTTTGCCGTGGGCACGGGCATTCCGGCCCATGACCGGTACGCGGTGGACTACATCGAGGCGGTACGCCGCATCAAGACCGAGATGCCGGGGGTGTTGACCAGTGGCGGCGTGAGCAATGTCTCGTTTTCCTTCCGGGGCAACGAGGTGATCCGGGAGGCGATGCATGCGGTATTTCTGTATCACGCGGTGGCCGCCGGGTTGGACATGGGGATCGTCAACGCCGGGCAACTGGCGATTCTCGAAGAGATCGAGCCGGAGTTGAAAAGCCGCGTCGAGGATTTATTGCTGGCCCGACGGGAGGACGCCTCCGAGCGGTTGCTGGAACTGGCCCAGGGTCTGAAAGAGCGGGAGAGCGGCGGCACCCGGGAGCGGATCGAAGAGCAGGCTTGGCGCGAACTGCCGGTGACGGAGCGGTTGATTCACGCCATGGTCAAGGGGTTGGACGCGTTCATCGAGGCGGATGTGGAAGAAGCGCGTTTGGCGATCGCCGATCCTCTGGCCGTGGTGGAAGGGCCGCTGATGGCGGGCATGAACCGGGTGGGAGAGTTGTTCGGCGCGGGCAAGATGTTTTTGCCCCAGGTGGTGAAAAGCGCACGGGTGATGAAAAAGGCGGTGGCCCATCTCACCCCGTACATCGAGGCGGCCAAAAGGGCGGGGGGCGCCACGGCGACCGCCAAGGGACGGATTCTGCTGGCCACGGTCAAAGGGGATGTCCACGACATCGGCAAGAACATCGTCAAGGTGGTGTTGCAGTGCAACCATTACGAGGTGATCGACGCCGGAGTGATGGTGCCGGGGGAAGTGATTCTCGATCAGGCCCGGGAGCATGGGGTGGACATCATCGGTCTGTCGGGTCTGATCACCCCTTCTTTGGAGCAGATGGCCCTGATCGCCACCGAAATGGAGCGGCGGGGGTTGAAGCTGCCCTTGATGGTGGGCGGTGCAACCACGTCACCGTTGCATGCGGCGGTCAAGATCGCGCCCCACTATTCCGGGGCGGTGATTCAGGCGCGGGACGCCTCCCAGGCCGCTTCGGTGGCGGCCCGTCTGCTGCATCCGGAAAAGTGTCTCGCCTTCGTGGCCGAGGTGCGGGCCCAGCAGGCGGAGTTGCGTGAACAGTACCGGCAGAAGAAGAGTCCCCGCGCCATTTTGCCGTTGAGTGTGGCCCGGGAGCGTCGTTTTGTGTGGAACTGGCAAAAAAATCCTCCGGTTCCGGCCCGATTTTACGGAGTGCGGGTGATTGCGGATCAGCCCCTTGAGGATTTGGTGCCGTTCATCGATTGGACGCCCTTTTTTCAGGTTTGGGATCTGCCGGGGCGTTTTCCCGACATTCTCAACCATCCGGAGCGTGGAGAGGAGGCCAGAAAGCTCTTCGAGGATGCGCAACGGAGTCTGGAGGGGATTTTGACCCATCGAACCATTCGCGCCAGTGGCGTTTTTGGACTTTTCAGGGCCAACGTGCTGGAAAACGAAACCATCGCCCTTTACGGGGAGGATGCCGCCGACGGACCGCTGGGGGTGGTGCGCATGGTGCGTCAGCAGGCGGCGCGTGCCGAGGGTCAGCCGCAGCTCTCTTTGGCGGATTTCATCGCCCCGCGAGAAAGCGGAATCCAAGACACGTTGGGTCTGTTTGCCGTGACCGCCGGGTTGGGATTGGATGAGGTGGCGAATCGGTTGGAGGCGAGCGGGGACGATTACGAATCCATCATGCTCAAGGCGTTGGCGGATCGGTTGGCCGAGGCGTTCGCCGAGCAGTTGCATCAGCGGGTACGGCGGGAGTTCTGGGGGTATGCGGCGGATGAGGCGTTGACCCATGCGGAGTTGATCCGGGAGAAATATCGGGGCATTCGTCCGGCTCCGGGCTATCCCGCCTGTCCGGATCATGGGCAAAAGAGGGTGATTTTCGATTTGTTGAATGTGGAGGCTGAAACCGGGATCCGCTTGACCGAGAGTTTTGCCATGCATCCAGGGGCGGCGGTGAGTGGTTTTTATTTCGCCCATCCGGAGGCGGATTATTTCCGGGCGGACGGGTTGGGGCGGGATCAGATCGTCGCGTATGCGCAAGCGTCAAACGAGGACGTGTCACAGGTCGAAATGCGACTGGTGAATCATCTGGGATACGCCCCCTGACACGTGCCACGCTCCACACGCCCCCACCATTGAAAAAAAAGCGGGGGTCTGGGGAATTCCTCCCCCAGGAATGTGACTTTCGCCTTTGACTGTCGCGCACTTTTACAAAAATCAAAATATTAACGTCAAAATCCTGGGGAAGGAATTCCCCAGACCCCTTCTTTTTTTCAATGGGTGTCGGGTCCGGAGAACATCTTCAGCGCCACAACAGCTTGACCCCGACGATCAACAAGAAAAAACCAAATCCCTTCTTCAACCGCGCCGGATCCAACGCATGCGCCAAATGCACCCCAACCGGGGTGGTCACCAACGTCCCCGCCACAATCCCCAAAAACGCCACCGGCACCAAAAACCCCAAAGATCCCTCCGGCAACGACGGATCATGCCACCCGGCCTGAATGAATCCCAAACTCCCGGCCAACGCCAAAGGCACCCCAATGGCCGAAGACGTACCGACCGCCTCTTGCATGGAAATCCCGGAAAGCAACGTCAAAGCCGGCACCGACAACGTTCCCCCCCCAATCCCGAACAGACTGCTCAATCCTCCGATTCCCACCCCGATCCAAGGCGCCACCGATTCCGAAAGCGCCACCCTCTCCACTTCCCCCCCATTCCGGGAACGGAGCATCTTCAACCCGACGAAAATCTCGAACAGACCAAAAAGCATAATCAAAATCTTGCCGGACATGGCCGCCGCCAACTGGGAGCCAAGCCACGCTCCCAACAAACAACCTGGGGTATACTGACGCACCAATCGCCAATGCACCGCACCACGCCGATGATGACCCCAGGTGGACGACACATTGGTGATCACAATGGTCGCCAACGACGTACCCACCGCCAACTGCATGGAGATGACCGGATTGATACCATCCAGATAAAACAAGAACAACAAAACCGGCACAATCAAGATCCCCCCGCCCACACCGAACATGCCGGCGATCACCCCCGAGGCCAACCCGCACACCACAGAACCCAAAAAAAGAAAAGACATGGCACAATCCGCAACCATCCAAGGGTGAACACGAACACCCGAAAATTCTATCCCATTCTTTCCACCGGAACCATTGCCATTCGACAAAAAAAGAGCCACGCTCCCGGTTGAACTTCCCGATCATGCGCCTTATCTATTGAAACGACACCAACCCAAAAAGAGCGGCCCCAATCGCCCTCCACAGCCCCCCAGGAGGAAAGACCACCATGCATACTCTGCGCTTTCTTCTCTTGATGGCAGGACTCACCGGCCTGTTTCTCGCCATCGGTCAAATCATCGGCGGTCACAACGGCATGCTGATGGCCCTGCTGCTCGCGGCGGGAATGAATTTCTGGGCCTGGTGGAACTCGGATCAGGCGGTTTTGTCCATGTACAACGCCATGGAGGTCGGCCCCCAACAGGCCCCGGAACTGTATGGCATCGTCCGGGAACTGGCACGCCGTGGCAATCTGCCCATGCCCCGGGTCTACATCATCGACGACCCCTCCCCCAACGCCTTCGCCACCGGACGGGATCCGGAACACGCCGCCGTCGCGGCCACGACCGGCATCCTCAGCATTCTCAACCGGGAAGAACTGGCCGGAGTGATGGCCCATGAACTGGCTCACGTGCAACACCGGGATATCCTGATCGGCACCGTCACCGCCACTCTGGCGGGAGCCATCACCACCCTGGCCAATTTTGCCGGACTCTTCTCCTCGGGCCGCTCCGAAGACGGAGAAAGCGAAGGTCGCGGCTGGATCGGTGAAATCCTGATGCTGATTTTGGCGCCACTGGCGGCCATGCTGATTCAGATGGCGGTCTCCCGCTCCCGCGAGTACGGCGCGGACGAAGGCGGCGCCCAACTGTGCGGCAATCCCTTGTGGCTGGCTTCGGCCCTGCACAAACTGGAAATCGGCAGCCAACGGATTCCTTTGAACGGTGCGGAGGAAAATCCGGCCACTGCCCATCTGTTCATCGTCTCGCCCCTTTCCGGTGGTCTGGTGGCGGGACTCTTTTCCACCCATCCTCCGATGGAGGAACGCATCGCGCGTCTGCAAAGAATGGCCCACTCCCGATGATCAAAATCGCTCCTTCGATTCTTTCCGCCGACTTCTCCCGTCTGGGTGAAGAGATCCGCGCCGTGGAACAAGCCGGCGCGGATTACATTCATGTGGATGTCATGGATGGACACTTCGTGCCCAATCTCACCATCGGACCTCTGGTGGTCGAGGCCATTGGCCGGGTGGCCACCCAACCTCTGGATGTCCACCTGATGATTTCTCCGGTGGATGTATACATTCCGGCCTTTGTCAAAGCCGGAGCCAACATTCTCACGGTCCACGCCGAAGCCACCCTCCACCTGGATCGCACCTTGAACCTGATCCGCGAATCCGGTTGCAAGGTGGGACTGGCTCTCAATCCGGCCACGCCCCTGTGCAATCTCGGCAACGTGCTGCATCTGCTGGACATGGTGGTGCTGATGAGCGTCAATCCCGGCTTCGGCGGCCAATCCTTCATTCCCCACGCCCTCAACCGCATCCAGACCGTGCGCCGCATGATCACCGACCGGGGATTGAACATCGAACTGGAGGTGGATGGCGGCATCAAACCCGACAACATCCACGCCGCCGCCCAGGCCGGAGCCAACGTGTTCGTAGCCGGCAGCGCGGTCTTCACCCAGCCCGATTACGCCGCCGTGATCCAGGCTTTGCGGGCGAACGCCTCGGCATGAAATCCACCCTCACCCCACCACGCGCCACCAACCCCCGCCGTCTGGCCGTCCAGGCCGGGACACGCGACAAGCCGGTCCCGACGCATGAACGCCCCGACCTGCCAGCCGTCGCCGCCCCGCCGCCGCGTGCCACCAACCCCCGCCGTCTGGCCGCGGAAGCCGTCACCCGGGTGACCCGGGATGGTCTGGCCCTCTCCCTCGACGACTCCCGACTGGCCGGACTCGATCCCAGAGACCGGGGACTGGCCCTGGAGATCGCCGCCGGCACATTGCGACATCTGAACTTGCTGGATGCCATTCTGGATTCCTGCATGCCCCGCCCCTTGGCCAAGGGCAGACATTTCCTGCGGGCCGTGCTGCGTACCGCCTTGTATCAGGCCCGATTTCTGCGGGTTCCGGCCCGGGCCGCGATCCACGAGGCGGTGGAACTGGTGAAGGACTCCCCGGATCGACCCAAAGCCGGATTCGTCAACGCCCTGCTGCGCACCGCCACCAACGTGGAACCGGCCACCATCCTCGATCGCCAAACCGATCCCGTGGACCGCCTAGCCCTGGAACACGCCCATCCCCCCTGGCTGACCCGCCGCTGGTGGCACAGCCTGGGCGAGGAGGCCACCAGAGCGCGCTTGCTGGCCAACAACACCCCGCCACCCCTGGTACTGCGGGTCAACAGGCTGAAAAGCGACCGGAACGCCCTGCTCGCCGCCCTGGGCACCCGGGGCGCTCCCCACCCCTTTGCCCCGGATGGGATGATCGTCACGCCATCCGGTCCGGTGGAAGCCTTGCCCGGTTATCGGGAAGGATGGTTCGCGGTGCAAGACGCCGCCGCCCAATGGCCAGCCCGTCTGCTCGGTCCCCAACCCGGCGAGGAGATTCTGGATCTGTGCGCCGCCCCCGGTGGCAAAACCGCCCAACTCGCGGACCTCACCGGCAATCAGGCCCGCATCCACGCCGTGGACAACAGCCCCTCCCGCCTGAAAACCCTGACGGAAAACCTCACCCGCCTCGGCATCCAACAGGTGACCATCACCGCAGGCGACGCCACCCAGCCGGACCTGCTGGCCGGTGAAACGTTTGACAAGATCCTCGCCGATCTTCCCTGCACCGGGACCGGCGTGATCCGCCGCCATCCGGAGATCAAATGGCGCCGCCAGGAGGAAGATCCCCGCCGCATGGCCGCCATCCAACAAACCATCCTGGAAAACTGCGCCCATCGCCTGCGCCCCGGCGGCCTGCTGGTCTACGCCGTCTGCTCCCTGGAACCGGAAGAAGGCGCGGAACGGATCCGGGAATTCCTGTCCACCCATCCCCACTGGCACCGCCTGCCCATCACCCCCCTCGAACACCCCGCACTGCCCCCCGCCGCCATCACCCCGGATGGCGACCTGCGCTTTGAACCGGCCCGAGATGTCATGGATGGCTTTTTTATCGCACGATTGAAGAGGGATTGAAAAGATTGAAAGGCAAAACCCTGGGGGATGAATCCCCCAGACCCCCTCTTTTTTTTCAATAGTTTGAAAGAAAAAATCTTTAATTATAACCATACCGAAAAAAAATGCGGGGGAAACCATCTCCCCCGCATGAACCAAACCGGCCTTCAAACCATCCGGATTATTTGCACTTGTTGAAATCGGGTCTGTCACCGGCGCAGAAGTTGGCACCCTTGGGATCGGCGGCCCCCGCGTCGTTGAAACCACCGGTCAAAGCCGCGCCCTTGAACGTGGCGGCGATCTTCTTGGACTTGGTGATATCGGTGCGATCGTTGGCACAGGCTTTTTTGGCGGCTTCCACACAGGCTTCCTGGGTGGCGGCGGCGTTATCCTTGTCACACGCCTGCTTGCCGTCGCACTTGGCGTAGGCTGTGGCCTCCTGACCCGCGCAAGCAGTCCGATGATAGCTGACGACACAATCCGCAGCAGCGGCGCTGCCGACAAAGCCGAAGACAGCCAGGAACAGGGGCAGGGAGAAAGCAGCCTTTTTCATATCAAACTCCTTGTGCAAGATGGTGTGACGAAAGGGTGTGGGTGAATGGGCCTCATTGTGAAACAGGCCCATCCACTCCACAAGGATTCAACCCCCTTTCAACACGATCTTAACACAATCTTCATGAAGGCTTTAAAAATCCTTCATGGTCAGCTTGACACGACCTTGCCGATC
The DNA here is from genome assembly GCA_015231755.1 of Magnetococcales bacterium. Lineage (NCBI taxonomy): Bacteria > Pseudomonadati > Pseudomonadota > Magnetococcia > Magnetococcales > Magnetococcales bacterium. The sequence continues at coordinate 200,919 of JADGAZ010000002.1, forward strand.
GATGTCCAACACCTTGACCTTGACCACATCCCCTTCCTTGATCACATCCGAAACCTTGGCCACCCGCTGGCTGGAAAGCTGGGAGATATGCACCAAGCCATCCTTGTTGGGCAGGATGTTGACGAAGGCGCCGAAGTCGGTGATGCGCACCACTTTGCCCTCGTAGACCGCATCTTTTTCCACGTCCGAGACAATGCCCCGGATGATGCGTTCGGCGGCCTTGGCGCTTTCGCCATTGGCCGAGGCGATGTTGATGGTGCCGTCATCGCTGATGTCGATCTGGCAGCCTGTCTCCTCGGTGATGCCCCGGATCACCTTGCCACCGGTACCGATGACATCGCGGATCTTGTCGGGATGGATTTTCATGGTGAAAATCCGGGGAGCGTGGGGCGACAAATCGCCACGGGTGGCGGAGATGGTTTTTTGCATCTCGCCGAGGATGTGCAACCGGCCTTCCCGGGCCTGACGCAGAGCCACGGCCATGATCTCCCGGTTGATGCCGGTGATTTTGATATCCATCTGCAACGCCGTGATGCCCTGGGCATTGCCGGTCACCTTGAAATCCATGTCGCCGAAGTGGTCTTCGTCACCGAGGATGTCGGACAGAATCGCGAACCGCTCGCCCTCTTTGACCAGACCCATGGCGATCCCCGCCACCATGGATTTCACCGGCACGCCGGCATCCAGCATGGCCAGGACCGAACCGCACACCGTGGCCATGGAGGACGAACCATTGGACTCGGTGATTTCGGAAGTGACCCGCAGGGTATAGGGGAACTCTTCCAGTTCGGGCAGGATGGCGGTCAAGGCACGGGCGGCCAGTTTGCCATGGCCGATCTCCCGGCGTCCCGGAGCGCCCAGACGACCGGTTTCACCCACGCAGTAGGGGGGGAAGGTATAGTTGAGATAGAACCGTTCACGGGTTTCGCCGAGGAGGCCTTCGACGATCTGCTCGTCGCGGCGGGATCCCAGGGTGACCGTGGCCAAAGCCTGGGTCTCGCCGCGGGTGAACAGGGCCGAACCGTGAACCCGGGGCAGCACCCCCACCTGACAGTCGATGGGACGGATCTGGGTCAGGGAGCGACCATCGATGCGGGAGCCACCGGAGAGGATCCGTTCCCGGATCACTTCGGATTCCAGATGCTTGCAGGCGATTTTGACTTCGGCGGCGCGATTTTTGTCACCCTCGCTCAGGGCCTCGGCGGCCTCTTGTTTGAGGAGACTGACGCTCTTTTGGCGTTCCATCTTGTCGGCGATCTCGTAGACCGCCCGCATCCGATCCCGATAGCCGGAACGCAACGCGGCGACCAGATCCACATCCTCGACCACCGCCGGGGCTTCCCAGCGGGGTTTGCCACATTCGGCGGCCAGTTCGCGAATCGCGGCCACCACCGGCTGATAGCCCTCGAAACCGAACATCACCGCGCCGAGCATTTCGTCTTCGGTGAGGAAGTTGGCTTCGGACTCCACCATGGTCACGGCGTCGCCGGTCCCGGCCACCACCAAGTCGAGCTGGGAAGCGGCCATCTGTTCGGTACTGGGATTCAATACGTATTGACCATCCACGAACGCCACCCGGGCGCCAGCCATGGGGCCTTCAAAGGGCAGACCCGAGATGGCCAAAGCCGCCGAAGCACCCACCATGGCGGGAATGTCGGCACTGTTCACGCCGTCGAAGGAAAGCACGGTCGCCACCACCTGGGTATCCAGGGTGAAGCTCTTGGGGAACAGGGGACGCAACGGACGATCGATCAGGCGGGAGGTGAGGGTCTCCCGGTCGGAAGGACGAGTCTCCCGCTTGATGAAACCACCGGGAATGCGACCGGCCGCCCAATATTTTTCCTGATAATGCACCCCCAGGGGCAGAAAATCCACGCCAGGACGGCCCTCTTTTTCGGCGGTGACCGCCACCAGCACCATGGTTTCGCCATAGGTGACCAGCACGGCGCCATCCGCCTGACGGGCGATGCGCCCGGTCTCCATGGTGAGGGTCTCCGAACCAAAGCGAACGCTTTTTTTATGTATGTCAAACATATTTTTTGATATCCATCGGTATGGGGTGAATCCCGCCGGGAGTATGCGCCAAAAGAAAGGATCCCGGCGGCTCGCGGACATTGTTTGCCCGCGACGCCGCCCGTCGGGAGGCGGCGTCGCGATTCCGGTCATGCGCGAACTATTTGCGCAGATTCAACCGCTTGATCAAGGTCTGATAACGCTCATTGCTCTGGGACTTGACATAGGTCAGCAGACGACGACGCAATCCGACCATTTTCAGCAGGCCGCGCCGGGAGTGATGATCCTTGATGTTGCCGCGCAGATGCTCGGTCAGATTGTTGATGCGTTCGGTCAGCAAGGCTACCTGCACCTCCGGGGAACCCGTATCCCCTTCCTTGATGGCATATTCGAGGATGAGTACCTGCTTGCGCTCCTGGGTGATCGACATCGGTTAACTCCTTATAGAATGACGGATTGATCCAAATGGGCCGGATTCACGCCAGGTTGAACAGCCGTTTCGGCGTACATGGCCGCCGACCCGAGGCGTCAAGCCCCTGGCCGAGGGTGCCGGTGGCGCCGAAGCGCCCCTCGGGTGACAGCAGACGCACCGGTCCCGGTGCCACCCCGTCCGCCTCGATCCATGCCGCCTGACCGTTCATGACCCGGCTCCAGGCCTCCAAACGCAGTCGCAACGCCGGGATGTCGTCCAGCGCCCGATCCACGGGTAACAAAAGTTCGTTCAAGCGTCCCGCTTCCACACCCTGGCTCAAGGCGTCCAGGGTGACGCACTCCGCCAGGGAAAATCCCAGGGTACGGGTCCGCAGCAGTCGTTCCAGATGGGCCAGACATCCCAGCTCCCGACCCAGATCCCGGGCCAGGGAACGCATGTAGGTGCCTTTGCCGCAACGCACGTCGAGGGTGATCAGCCCGTCGGCGTACTCTACCAGAGTCAATTCGTGGAAGGTGACCCGACGGGAGGGCAATTCGACGGTTTCGCCCCGTCTGGCCCGTTCATAGGCCCGCTCTCCGTCCACGTGAATGGCCGAATAGATCGGTGGCACCTGATCCTGTTCCCCGAGATAACGGGTCAGCAGTGCCAAGACGGTCTCCCGATCGGGAAAATCCTGATGGCCCGGGGTGAATTGACCGGTGGGATCTCCGGTATCGGTTTCCGAACCCAGACGGATCCAGCAGCGGTAGGCCTTGTCCCCTTCCAGCACATAGGCCAGGGTTTTGGTGGCCTCTCCCAAGGCGATGGGCAGCACGCCTTCGGAAAACGGATCCAGCGTGCCTCCATGTCCCGCCTTGCCGGCGCGGATGATCCGTTTGACCCGTTCCACCACCCGTGTGGAGGTATATCCGGCCTCTTTGTGAATGGCCAGCCAACCGTGTGGACCTTCGGTGTCCCGGCGACGCGACTTGCCCATGATGCGTTACGCTCCTGATCCAAGACGGTGTTCGTCCCCGTCGACGGACGGAATTTCGATGGTTTTCAGCAGGGTTTCGATCTGTTCGGCACGTGTGAAGGAGAGATCCGGCTCGAAGCGCAGTTCGGGAGCCAGACGCAATCCCAGGGCGCGGCCCACCCGGGCGCGCATGAATCCCGCAGCCCGTCTGAGACCGGAATGGACTTCGGCCAACTCCTGTCCCATGGCCGTGAAATGGACAACCGCATAATGCAGATCCCGACTCAAGGTGACATCGGTGATCGAAATCATGCTCATGGCTACTTTGGGGTCATGAATGTCGCCACGCTGCAACATGGCGGCCAATTCCTTGCGGATCTCTCCCCGGACCCGATCCACCCGCACGCTCACGTCACAATCTCCACCCGATAATCCACCATGACCCCCTCGCTCTCGGTCTCGATATAGTTCGCGACCTTCTGCAACCGGCTCTGGACCACTGCCACTTCGTTGCCGACAGCGGCAAACCCCAAACCGGCACCATCCCAGCGATCCAACGCATCCACCTCGGCGGCGGCCACCTCGAAACGATGACGAATCCGTTCCAGCAATCCCTTGACGATGCCACGTTTTTCCTTCAGGGAGCGCACACCCGGCAGTTCCAGACGCACTTCCAGCAGGCCGACACGGGTCATGGGCATTCTCCCTGGCCCGTGTCGGCCTGACTGGCAGTGTTTTTCATCAACCGATGGTCGCCTTGACCTCTTCGCGGGAGAAGGCTTCCAGGACATCTCCGACCCTCAAGTCGGTGTACCGATCCAGACTGATGCCGCACTCGGTGCCGTCCCGGACTTCCCGCACATCGTCCTTGAAACGCTTCAGGGCATGGATCGTCCCCACATACAGCACCACCTCGTCGCGCAACAGGCGGATATGGTTGGTTTTTTGTATCAGGCCATCCAGCACCATGCACCCGGCCACCAGACCCACCTTGGAGATGCGGAACAGCTCCCGCACCACCGCACGGCCCAGGGTGACCTCCTTGAGGATCGGCGAAAGCTTGCCCTCCATGGCGCTGGTCACGTCGTCCACCAGATCGTAGATCACGGAGTAAAACCGCATGTCCGCCCGTTCCCGCTTGACCAGTTCCCGGGCCTTGGCGTCGGCGCGCACATTGAAGCCCACCACCAGCGCCTGGGAGGCCACAGCCAGCATGACATCCGACTCGGTGATGCCACCCACGGCGGTATGGATGATATTGACGCGGATCTTGTCGTGGGTGATCTTGAGCAGGGCGTCGGAAACCGCTTCCAGGGAGCCTTGCACATCGGCCTTGATCACCACCTTCACTTCGTCCATCTCGCCTTGCTTGATCTGGTCGAACAGGTCGTCGAGCTTGGTGGTGGGCAACTGTTTGGCCAGTTCCTGTTCTTTGTTCTTGCGCATGCGGAAGGCGGCGATCTCTTTGGCGCGCCGTTCGTCCGGCACGGTGATGAGGTCATCCCCAGCCGCCGGCACACCCGACAGACCGATCACCTCCACCGGCATGGCGGGAGGCGCTTCCAGGACCGGCATGCCCTTGTCGTTGAGCAGGCCACGGATCTTGCCCCACTCGGACCCGACCACGAAGATGTCTCCCACCCGCAAGACACCATTGGCCACCAGACAGGTGGCCACGGCGCCACGTCCCTTGTCGAGTTTGGCCTCGATGATGAATCCACGGGCTTTCTTGCCGAAGTTGGCCCGCAGGTTCAGGACTTCCGCCTGCAACAGGATCATTTCCTTGAGGGCTTCGATGCCGATGCCGGCCTTGGCCGACACATTCAGGAAAATCGAATCCCCGCCCCAGGCCTCGGGCAGCAGCCCCTGATCCGCCAGTTGCTGCATCACCCGGTCGGGATTGGCGTTGGGACGGTCGATCTTGTTGATGGCCACGATGATCGGCACATTGGCCGCCTTGGCGTGGTTGAGGGCTTCCAGGGTCTGGGGCATGACGCCGTCATCGGCGGCCACCACCAGCACCACGATGTCCGTCACCTTGGCGCCACGGGCACGCATGGCCGTGAAGGCCGCATGACCCGGAGTATCCAGGAAAGTGATGGAGGATCCATCTTCCATGGTCACCTGATAGGCGCCGATGTGCTGGGTGATGCCCCCGAACTCCCGGGCCGCCACATCGGTTTTGCGAATGGCGTCCAGCAAGGAGGTCTTGCCATGATCCACGTGACCCATGATGGTCACCACCGGAGCGCGGATGGTCAGATCCTTGTCCAGGTCGTTGCTGTCCGCCAGTTCGGCCTCGATGGCCGCCCCTTCGGAGATGGTCTTGGGCCGGTGTCCCAGCTCTTCCACCACCAGCACGGCGGTATCCTGATCCAGCACCTGGTTGATGGTGACCATCATGCCCTGGGCCATCAGGCGTTTGATCACCTCCGAGGACTTGATCGCCATGCGGCTGGCCAGTTCGCCCACGGTGATCACCTCCGGGATGATCACATCCCGCAGCACCGGCTGTTGGGCCTGGGGTTCAAAGCGTCCGCCACCGCGCCGCGCCCCGGGCTTGAGGCCCAGGGTGGTCTTGCGGGCCGGCAGTTGCTTCTCCTGCGGGGCCACCGTCACCGCGGATTTCTTGCCCTTGCGCTTGCTCTTGCTCTTGAGGGTTTCCCGGGCGGCTGCCGGGTCGGCGGCGACCCCGGGGGTTTCCGCCGCTTCGACGGAACGGCGTTCGTCGATCTTGCGTTTTTGTTCCCGCAACTCGTTGAGCTGGGTCAGCCGTTTGGCCACCAGGATTTCGGTCTTCTTGCGGGCCAGATCCTCCCGTTGCGCCCGGGTCAGATTCTTGGCCGGCTCTTCCTTGCTGTTCACCACCACGCCCACGGCCTGGGTAATCTCTTCCGACACCACCGGTGCCGGAGACGCCACCGGTGCGGGGGTCGGGGCCGGACGCGCCACCTGGGAACGCACCAGGGTCTCCCGGGACGCGGTTCGGCTCGGAGCCGGATGGGAAGCCGCCTGGGGCGGGGTCTCGGTCCGTTGCGGCGCAGAGGCTGCGGCAGAGGTCCGGGAAGGATCGATCCGTACCGAAGCCGCCACGCCCTGGGGCTTGGCATCCGTGGCCCGGGACTTGTCGGCGGGGGGCTTGATCACCAAACGGGGCTCGGGGGTCGGAGGAGCCACCGGCACAACCGGAGGCGGCGGAGGGGGAGGCGGTGCCTCCGGCACGCTGCGGGCTTTTTCCGCCGCGAGGCGTTCGGCTTCCAGGCGTTCTTGTTCGCGCCGCTCGGCTTCCCGACGTTCGGCCTCCAACCGTTGCTGTTCCTGCCGTTCGGCCTCCAGTCGTTCGGCCTCCTGGCGACGCCGTTCGGCCTCCTGGCGTTCCCGCTCCAGCCGTTCGAGTTCTTCCTTCTCGCGCACCAGCCGTTCCCGTTCCTGCTTCTCCTGGAACGACTGACGCTCGGCAGGGGTCATGGGAGTCAGGATCTGCTGTTTGCGATCCCGGGCCGGCTCCACAGCCGCGCTCACCTGGGAGGCTCCGACGCGGGACTTGTCCCGGGCCTGACCCTGATCCTCCCGGACCGCGTCCAGGGATTCCCCCTCTTCTCCGGCGCTCTTCACGAAGGTCTTTTTCTTGCGCACCTCCACGACCACGCTCTTGCTGCGACCATGGGAGAAGTTTTGCTTGATCGATCCTCCCTCCACGGTCTTGCGCAGCACAATGCGTCGTGGGGCCTTGAGTTTCAGCCGCGCGCCGTCGCCGTCTTCACCTTCGCCGTCACTGTCTTTCAAATCGCTCAAAAGAACCTTCTCCACCGGTTGAATACCCTGCCGGTATTGTTGTTGGGGTTGTCACCATCCCGATCACACGCGCCCGCTCTCCGGTTCCCGCGTAAAACTCCACCAACGGGCGGCATCGGCACGAATTCTCTCTCCCACACCAGGATGGGTCACGGCGACCAGCACCACCGGACGTCCGGACCATATCGATCCCAAACGCTCCTGATTCGGCACAGTCACGATCTCCACCCCTTCGACTTCCTGGAGCCAAGGCTCCAGCCGCGTGCGCAGGGAACTGGCATCCTCGGCCAGCAGCAACAAAGGCCGCATCCCCCGCTTGATCAGCTCCTCCACTTCCCGCAGACCCTTCCGGCATCCCCCGGTTCTGCGGGCCAGCCCGACACCGTCCAGCAGACGTTGCTCCAGGCTCTGTCCCAGACGCGTCAACAGAAGCTCTCTCTCTTCTGGCGCCATTTTATGCCGTGTCAGCAGGGCCGTCACCCGTTTTCGATCCGGCATCACATGAATCCCGCGTCCTGGCAGCCGTCCAGCCACATCTTCCACCAGACGCCCTCCCGGATCCACCACAAAACGCAACAAAAACGCCTTGGGTCGCCGGTTGCGGGTAATGGCGCAACGCCGCCAGGGGCTGGCCTCCTCCTCTTTCGCCTGGGAGCGAGCCGATGGGACCAAAGGCACCGTGGCTGGCGCGCCCTCACCCGGATCGGTTGCCGGACCCCGGCCCCGGCCCCGTGCTTTGGTCACGTTACTCCTCAAACCAGCCCGCCACTTCACGCGCCTGAAGGATCACCCGTTCCACCTCTTTGCGGCTCAACGCATTGTCCAGCATCTCCAAAAGCTCATCCGCCGCCAGATCCGCCAAGTCATCCAACTGATTGACCCCCTTTTCGGCCATGGCGATCACCATGGAGTCGGTCAGGCCACGCAACTGGGAAATACGTGGATCGATGGAAAGGGCGGCTTTGCGCTCTTCGTTCTCCAAAGCCGAGTGCAACAACTGATCCCGGGCACGGGTGCGCAGTTCCCGGGCGATCTCTTCGTCGAAGCCCTCGATGCCCGCCAACTCCTCCAAAGGCACGTAGGCCACCTCTTCCAGAGTGGTGAACCCCTCTTGAACCAGGGACGTGGCCACATCCTCGTCCAGATCCAGCCGGTTCATGAACTCCCGGGCAATGGCGCCAAACTCTTCGACCCGACTTTCCGCCTCTTCCCGTTCGGTGATGATGTCGATCTTCCAGCCGGTCAATTCGGAAGCCAGACGCACGTTTTGTCCGCGACGACCGATGGCCAGGGAGAGTTGATCTTCGTCCACGATCACCTTGATGCGGGTTTCGTCTTCGTCCATCACCACCTTGACCACCTCCGCCGGGGCCAGGGCGTTGCAGACGAAGACCGCCGGATCCGGGGACCATTCGATGATGTCGATCCGTTCTCCCTGGAGTTCCGTCACCACCCCCTGGACACGGGAGCCGCGAATGCCGACACAGGCTCCCACGGGATCCACATGGGCGTCGTTGGAGCGGACCGCGATCTTGCTGCGGAATCCCGGATCCCGGGCCACGGCGCGGATTTCCACGATGCCGTCATAGATTTCCGGCACTTCCATTTCAAACAGCTTGGGCACCATCTCCGGGGCGGTACGGGAGAGAATGATCTGCGGACCCCGTTGCACATCCCGCACTTCGTGGATGTAGGCGCGGATCCGGTCTCCCGGACGGTAGTGTTCCCGGAACAGTTGATGTTCGTGGGGCAGAAAAGCCGCGGCCCGGCCCAGATCCACATAGATGTTGTTGCGCTCGACCCGTTTGACCAAGCCGTTGACCAAAGTACCCTTGCGATCGATGTATTCCCGGTAGACGCTGTCGCGTTCGGCTTCCCGCACCTTCTGGACGATCACCTGTTTGGCGGTCTGGGCCGCGATGCGTCCGAACTCGATGGGGGGCAGGGATTCGGCGAGAAAATCACCCACCTTCACCGACGGATTGAGCCGCATGGCGTCGGTCAGAAGCATATGGGTATCCGGCCCCTCGTATCCGGGGGCATCCTCGTTCTCCACCACTTCCCGCAATTGATTGAGCCGAAACTCGCCGGACTTGCCATCGAAGGTGACCTGGATGTTCTTGTGGGCACCGTATTTTCTTTTGGAGGCCGTGCGAATGGCGTCTTCCATGGCCTCGATGACGATATCCCTGGGGATCCCCTTTTCCCTGGCGAGTTGTTCGGCGATCTGTACGATTTCAACACTCATGAATGACACCCGGTGTCTTGGCTAAAATTCAAAATCCAGATGGGCCTTGCCGATCAGGCGGAAGGGGACGCGGATCACCGTGTTGTCCTTGAGGCGAATCAGCACATCGTCCTCTTCCATGCCTTGCAGGATCCCTTTGACCATTTTCCGGTTCGCGCCAGACGCGGACTTGCGCGCGGCCGACTTTCCGGGGCCGACCGGTTGTGATTCGGGCGGCGGCTCCGCAGACAGGGCCGCGAACACATGCACCACGGCCAACCTGCCCTGAAAGCGGATAAAATCTTCTCGTTTCTTCACAGGGCGCGTCAGGCCCGGCGAGGAGACCTCCAACCGGTATTCCCCTGTGATCGGGTCGTGGAGATCCAGCAGGGCCGAAAGCCGATCACTCACCGCGGCGCAGTGGTCGAGTTGCAGCGGACCATCCAGCCGATCCAGAAACACCCGGACCACCCGCGATCCCCCTTCCGGAACGATGGCCACTTCCACAAGTTGACACCCTTCGGCAACGGCGGCCTCGTTGGCCAGTTGTTCAAGCCGCGTCGGTGTCGCGGAGGGGTGGATTTCAGGTGAGTCGGTCAAGCGAACGTCGCCTCGGCAAATGGAAAAATCGGTTGAATCTGATCCGTTGGAAACCCACTCCCCGGCGGAACAAACTAAAAAAGCCGGCAAAGCCGACTTTTCCCACACTCGCGAATCAGTCATCCGCTACTATAGGACCAATTTCGCCAAAAGCCAAGGGAAACCGAAAAAATTGTGCGCCCCCATCCAGCCGACAAACTCACGTTTCATGGACGATTATCCCCACCCGGCGGATGTGTTCCAGCAAAGGGGGATGGCGGATGGCGTCGTAGGCTTTGACATCGAACCGATAGGGCGTGGGCAGGGACTCCAGGGCCTCGGCAACGGCTTCTGCCAACCGTTCGTCCCCGACTCCGACCAAGGCCAGATCGATATCGGAATTCGGACGATGCGACCCCTTGGCGCGGGAACCGAACAAAAGCGCAGCCCGGATCTGGGGAAATTGTCGCATCACCCCGCGCATCAACGCCAGTTCCTGATCGCTCAACCCGGTATTCACCGTGGCATGCTTCTCAACAGAAAAAATTCATGCAGCCGATCGAAGGCCTCGAAATAACGGGATTCCAGTTCTCGGAGCACCCGGTCGAACTGGTGGAAATCATAGGTATGGGACATCAGATTCCGGTGCAGCATGATGTCGATCCAGACCTGCGCGTCCTCCAGAAAACCGGCGGCAAACGCCTCCTGGATCACCTTGCGGGGCGTGGCCTCCCGGATCACGATCCCCTGCTCTTCCAAAAAATCCTTGAGGGTCTTCCAGGCCAGCTCAAACGCGAACTCCAAACGTTGTACCGCCCCTTCCCGCTCCAGTTGCGACAAGGAGTCCACCCCCCGCTCCCGCACCTCCCGCAGCAAGACGAACGCCCGGTCGAAATTGTCAAAACGCTGTTTCCAACGGATGTCGTGCATCCCACCCCTGTCCGGAACCACGACGTTCACGTCTCATGCAACAACGAAAGCTGGGCGTTTTCTTCGTGGCGGGGGAACGGAATCGGATAGCGGCCCGAAAAACAGGCGTCGCAATAGCCGTTGTTGTGACCGTTCACCGCGGCGTACATGCCATCCAGGGACAAAAAAGCCAGGGAATCGGCGGTGACATAGGTGCGCATCTCTTCCACGGTATGGCTGGAAGCCAACAATTCGCTCTGGGTGGGGGTGTCGATGCCGTAGTAGCAAGGATGGGTGGTGGGAGGCGAGGAGATGCGCAGATGGACCGATTTGGCCCCGGCGGCCCGCACCATCTTGACGATCTTGCGACTGGTGGTGCCCCGCACGATGGAGTCGTCCACCAGCACCACGTGTTTGCCCTGGATGATGTCCCGGTTGGCGTTGAGTTTGATCTTTACCCCGAAATGGCGGATCGCCTGTTGGGGTTCGATGAAGGTACGCCCCACATAGTGGTTGCGGATGATGCCCAGTTCAAAAGGCAGACCCGAGGTGTGGGCGAATCCCAACGCCGCCGGCACGCCCGAATCCGGCACCGGCATCACCAGATCGGCGCCGGGCACCGGATGTTCCTGGGCCAGTCGCATGCCGATCCGTTTGCGGGAGGCGTAAACGTTCACCCCGTCGATGTTGGAGTCCGGACGGGCGAAATAGATGTACTCGAACACACACAGGCACCGTTTTTCCCGCGGGAACGGAAAAAACGACTCCAGACCATCCGGACCGATCACCACCACCTCACCGGGTTCCACGTCCCGCACGAATTCGGCTTCGATGAGATTCAGCGCGCAGGTCTCCGAGGAGAAGACATATCCTTGGTTTCCCACCCGTCCCAGCACCAGGGGACGCAATCCATGGGGATCCCGGGCGCCGATGATGCATTGTTCGTTCATGGCCAGCAGGGCATAGGAGCCTTGCACCTGACCCAGGGCTTCCACCAACCGTTCGGCGAAGGTCTTGCGACGCGACAGGGCGGTCAGGTGGACGATCACCTCGGTATCCATGGTGGATTGGAAAATCGAACCCCGTCGTTCCAGGGCGCGACGCATCTCCACGCCGTTGACCAGGTTGCCGTTGTGGGCCATGGCCATGCCCCCGTGGGCCGTATCCACCATCAACGGCTGACGGTTGCGGGAGTTGACGCTTCCTCCGGAGGTGGAATAACGGACATGGCCGATGGCCTGAGTCCCTTTCAATCCATCCAGTTCGTTGCGGCGGAACACATCGGCCACCAGTCCGTGTCCACGGGTGGCGAAAAACATGCGTTCCTCCACGGAGACGATCCCCGCCGATTCCTGCCCGCGGTGTTGCAGCGCGTACAATCCCAGATAGGTGAGATTGGACGCCTCGGGGTGATTGAAGACGCCGAAAACACCACACTCGTCGTGGAAATGATCTTGGTGATTAAGGTCCAATGTCGAAGATCCAGTTTGCGTGGAAAGGCTTGGGGAGTCGTTCTACTAGGATAGTGCTTCCTGACCGGGATGTCAAAAGCGACGATTGCATGGAGCGCATCATTGCCATCAATATCAAAACATCCCCCATTATTGAAAGAAAAGAAGAGGTCTGGGGGATTCATTTCTCAGGGTTTTGATTTTTAATTTATTTCACATTCATTGATTTTTGAATTAAATTGTTAATTTTTAAAGTCAAAGTCAAATTCCTGGGGAATGAATTCCCCAGACCCCTTCTTTTTTTTCAATAATCAGGAAGAGAGGGTTTCGACCATTTCGGCCAGGGTGGCCACGGGATGCGGGGTGATGTTCAGGCCACGGGGGGGATTCTTCAGGCTCTGGGCTGGCACCAGACAGCGGGTGAAACCCAGTTTATCCGCCTCCCGCATGCGCGCCGCCACATGGGACACCGCCCGCACCTCGCCCCCCAATCCCACCTCGCCCAGAATCACCAACCCCGGATCCACGGTCAGATTGCGATACGAGGCGTAAATCGACGCCACCACCGCCAGATCCGCCGCCGGTTCCGTGACCCGGAATCCTCCCGCCACATTCAAGAACAGATCATGATTGAACAATCCCAACCCCAACCGCTTTTCCAGCACCGCGGCCAGCATGGCCAGACGGTTGGGATCAAACCCCAAGGTGGCCCGTCTCGGCTGGGCCAGCAAAGAGGACGCCGCCAGGGATTGAATCTCCACCAACACCGGTCTGGTCCCTTCCATGCCCGCGAACACCACGCTGCCCGCAGACCCCACCCCCCGCTCGGACAAAAACAGCTCCGAAGGGTTGGACACCTCCACCAGTCCGGTTTCCCGCATCTCGAAGACACCAATCTCGTTGGCCGGGCCGAAACGGTTCTTGATGGCCCGCAGAATGCGGTAATCGTGTCCCCGCTCCCCCTCGAAATACAAAACGGTATCCACCATGTGTTCCAGCACCCGGGGACCGGCGATCTGCCCATCCTTGGTGACGTGGCCCACTAAAAACAACGCCATGCCACGCTGCTTGGCCAACTGGATCAGACGCGCGGCGCACTCCCGCACCTGGGAGACCGCTCCGGCTCCGGCGGGCATGGCATCGGTGGCCAGAGTCTGGATGGAGTCCACCGCCACCACATCGGGAGAAACCGCCAAAATGGCGTCGATGGTGGCCTCCAGCCGGTTTTCCATCAGCACCAGCAACCGATCTCCGGCAATGGCCAACCGGTCGCTGCGTTGTCGGATCTGCTGGGGGGACTCCTCGCCGGAGACATACAACACGGTGCCACGGGTCGACAGGGCGCTCAGGGCGGTCATCAAAAGGGTGGACTTGCCGATGCCCGGATCCCCGGCGATCAACACCGCCGAACCCGGAGTCAATCCGCCCCCCAAGGCCCGATCCAGTTCCGCCACCCCGGTGGCCAGACGGGCCCGGTTGTCCCCGGTGATGGAGGCCAAAGGCACCGGGACCGTTCCTGGCGTACCCGTCGATGGGGCGACGCTCCGCCCACTCCGGGAGGAACCCGCTTCCACGGCAAAGGCCTTCAGGGTATTCCACGCCCCGCAGGCCAGACACCGCCCCTCCCAGCGACCATAATCCGCACCACAATCCTGACAGACAAACCGTTGTTTTTCCTTGCTCACGGGAGAAGGTCTTTTCAGTCCACCAGCCGCAGCTTGGGCCGGGGACGTTTGACAGCGGCACTGCCGGGGGGATGATCCGCCGAGCCATCTCCCTCGATCACCCGCAGGGCCACCCGTGGGGGGGATGGAGTTTTGGCGGTCTCGGCCACCGGCGCCGGACTTCCTGGCGCCGGAGTGGGTTCGGGCAGATGCACCGCCGCCTCTTCCAGGCCGTGACGGGCGCGGATCTCGTCGGGCATGGACTCGCTCCAGAACATGCCGTGTCGGGTATCCGGATTGAACACCCCCCACACCGCCTCATAGGGAATCACGCAATAATGGGGAATGCCTCCGAAACGCAGCTCCGACTCGATGGTCAACGGGCCGATGTCGATGGGCTGGGGCATGTTGCGGTTCAAGACCAGCCGCAAACCGTTGTCGGAAGAAAAACGCCTGGGAACCGCCACCCCCGGATGGCTGGCATCCAGACACAGCATCACCCGCCCCTCGGTTTCGAGCAGCAGACGGACCACATCGGCCTTCTGGAGGAGATGTTCGGCGGTCATGGGCGGTTTCACCCTTTGTAGCCGGTCTGATTGCAAAACACGCACCCCTTGCCCTGGCAGAGCGTACAGATCGATCCCCCTGCGGGTCGGGCCGCCGGAGCGGGGGGGGGAGGTGGCGCAGCCTGCGGGGGTGGAGGCGGTGGCGCGTAGGGCTGCTGCTGGGGAGCCGGAGCAGGTGGTGGCGGGGCGTAGGACTGCTGGGGAGCCGAATAGGGTGGTGGCTCCGGGGCCGCCGGAGGAGGCGACGGCATGGCCGTGGCGGAACGGGCGAAGGGGGAAAGATAGGGCGAAGCGGATTGCCGGGTGGGAGCGGGCAGGATCACGCCCATTTTCCGCGCCATGACCTCGGTATTGACCCCCAGACGATTGGCCAACTGTTCCAGTTGCATCCGTTCGTTTTCGTCGCAATGGCCATCGGCATAAATGACGTTCAGGCATCCGGTGATGATCAGCCGGGCCTCTTCGGAGTCCTGGGGAATCGGATTGAGAACGGTATAAAAGATGTCGGTTTCCTCCAGAAAGGCCTTGATGGCGTAATTTCTGAATTTATCGATCAGCTCTTCCAAAGGGAAGCCACCGAAAATCGGATGTTCGCGATTCTGCATCAAAAAATTGCGGAATCCATCGAGTTCGGTGCGTTGCAGGCGTCCATGCTGGGCGGCCATCAAGCCGCTCCAGGCGCAAAACGCCTCGACGATGGGTTTGTACTGCGCGGCCTGGATGCGGGGACCGATGTTCTGCAAGCCCCGGAACAGACCCGTCGCCAGATCGGTCGCCGCGCCCACGGCACGTTGACCCCGTTCCTTCCACTCGTTTTGCGTGCTCATGTTTCGTGAATCCCGGCTCTTTTTTGGGGATCGAGGGATTCACGTCCCGCCGGCGCACCCGGACACCGGGGGACGTGAACCCGACTGATGGGGAGAAGCGGTCAGCCCACGTCCACCCCGTAGCTGCGGGCCAGCGGCCCCAGGCCACCGGCAAAACCCTGGCCCACGGCACGGAATTTCCATTCGCCGTTGCGCTTGTAGATTTCGCCGAAAATCATGGCCGCCTCGGTGGAAGCGTCTTCGCTCAGGTCGTAACGGGCGATCTCCGCGCCGCCATCGGCGTTGAGCACCCGCATGTAGGCGTTGTTGACCTGACCAAAGCTTTGCCTGCGCACATCGGCTTCGTGGATGGTGACGGCGATGACCACCTTGTCCACGTCGGCGGGGATCCCTTCGAGATTCATCAGGATCTGTTCGTCATCCCCGGCGCCGGCGCCGGTGCGATTGTCGCCTTGGTGCTGAACCGAGCCATTGGCGCCTTTGGGATTATTGTAAAAGACAAAATCGCTGTCGGAACGGACCTTGCCGTTGGCGCCGAGAATGAACACCACGCCATCCAGGTCGAAAGCCTGACCATCGGTGGCGCGGGCATCCCAACCCAGGCCGACCATGGCGGCCTTCATGCCGGGGGCTTCCTTGGACAACGAGACATTACCACCTTTTGTGAGGGAAACGGGCATCGGACAACCTCCTTACATAAATTTTGGCAGATGTTGATTAAGATTTCAGACGAATTGACGCATTTTTTCCGTCAGGTCGGCGATGGTGCGACCCTGGGCCGGATCACCCACCGCCCGCACCGACCAGCCATTGTCCTTGCGGTAGAGGCTCACCATGATCATGGCCGTATGGGATCCCTGACCGCTCAGTTGATAGCGCAGGATCTCCTGCCCGGTGCTGGCATCCACCATGCGACAAAAGGCGTTGTCGATGGCGTCGAAGGTATCGTTGGAATAGGAGCTGACGATGAACACCATGGCCTGAACCTTGGGAGGCACCCGATTCAAGGCGACGATGATCTGTTCGTCATCCCCGTCACCCTTGCCGGTCAGGTTGTCGCCGGTGTGCTCCACCGAGCCATCCAGGCTGCGGAGCTGACGAAACCAGACCTGATCCACCAACACCCCCTGACTGTCGAACAGTCCCACCGAGGCGTCCAGATCGATCTCCTTGTCGGCGCTTGAACTCAAAAAACCGAAGATTCCCTTCTTGACCTGGGGACGGGCATCCCAACCCAAACCCATGATCACTTTCTCATAACTTTTACCGGTATCTTTTTCCAGGGAGACCCGCTGGCCCTTGGACAAGGAAATGGGCATATTGACCTCGTTGGCTCGCTTCCGTTTTTAAGTGAATGGTGTGAAATGTCATCTTACAAGATGGGGCCGGACATGTCATCCGTCAAGGTCAAGCTTTTTTTAATAATTGGTGCCAGACGCAAGAGAGTGATAAAATCCCGGCCCGAAGGATTTTACCCCATCGAGCACGCCCGACCCGAGGAGTCCCAACAGAACCATGCAACCCAAACCCCTGCTTCTGATCGTGCTGGACGGCTGGGGCATACGCGGCCAAACCCGCCAGAATGCCATCCATCACGCCCGCACACCTTGTTTCGACCGGTGGTGGCACACCCGTCCCCACGCGCTGCTGCACACTTCGGGTGAGGAGGTCGGTCTGCCGGAAGGCCAGATGGGCAACTCCGAGGTGGGACACGCCAATCTGGGAGCGGGTCGGATTCTGTATCAGGATTTCACCCGGGTGGATCGGGCGGTACGGGCCGGCGCCTTGAAAGAAACTCCGGCGCTGGTGGAAACCGTGCAACGGGCCACGCAACAGGGAGGGGCGGTCCACATTCTCGGATTGTTGTCCCCCGGCGGGGTCCATTCCCATCAAAAACACCTGATCGGCGCGGTGCAGGCGGCCCGTGATCTGGGGGCGCAAAACATTTTCGTCCACGCCTTCCTCGACGGACGGGATACCCCACCCCGTTCGGCCCCGGAGTTTCTGGAAGCGTTCGAGGCGGATCTGGCCACCCTGGGGGCCGGACGGATCGCCTCGGTGTGCGGACGCTACTGGGCCATGGACCGGGACAAACGCTGGGATCGGGTGGCCCGGGCCTACGCCATGCTGGTGCAAGGGGAAGGCCATCGGGCCTCATCCGCCCTGGAGGCGGTCCGGCAGGCCCACGCCCGGGGCGAAGACGACGAATTCGTGCAACCCTGTCTCATTCCGGACCCCCAGGGCCGCATCGCCGTGCTGGCGGACCACGACGGCGTGCTGATGATGAATTTCCGGGCGGACCGGGCCAGGGAACTGGCCCACGCCCTGCTGGATCCGGATCCGGACCCGGCGCAGGGGATCGGCGGGTTCGCCCATTTTCCCCGTCCGTCCCGTCCGCGGCTGGCCGGATACCTGTGTCTGACCGAACACGATCCCACCCTGCCGGGGGTGATGGTGGCCTTTCCGCCGCACACCCCGACCATGACCCTGGGGGAAGTGTTGTCCCTGCGGGGAGTGCGTCAACTCCGGGCGGCGGAAACCGAAAAATATGCCCATGTCACCTATTTTTTCAACGGCGGACAGGAGGTCTGCTTTCCCGGCGAGGATCGGTTGCTGGTGCCCTCGCCCCGGGTGGCCACCTATGATCTGCAACCCGAAATGTCGGCTGAAGAGCTGACCGACCGGATCGTGGAACGGATCGAATCCGGGACGTATGATTTCATGGTGATCAACTACGCCAATCCGGACATGGTGGGTCACACCGGCCGGTTCGACGCGGCGGTCATCGCCATCGAGACCGTGGATCGATGTCTGGGTCGGGTGGCGGAGGCGGTTCTGGCCCGGGGGGGAGAACTGCTGATCACCGCCGATCACGGCAACGCGGATTGCATGGAAGACGAGGACAACGGCGGCCCCCACACGGCCCATACCCTCAATCCGGCCCCGCTGCTCCATGTGGGCACCCGCTCCCTGGAACTGGCCGATGGCCGCTTGTGCGACGTGGCTCCCACCATTCTGACGCTCATGGGTCTGCCCGTGCCCTCGGAAATGACAGGCCGGTCGCTGGTGTCCAACCTGACCACCGACGGGGATCCCACCCCTTGAGCACCCGTCATCACGGACTCATCCTGGCCGTGGCCTGGGCTCTGCTGCTGATCCCCAGTCTCCTGCCGGCGGCCAGCGAAATCGACAATCAGGAGCATGTCACCCTGGAACGGGGACGCCTGCAACTCAACCGCACGGTGCGGGAACTGGTGCGGGAACAACAGGCTCTGGGACAGGCCAAGGGGGAAACCCTGTCGCTTCTGGAGGAGTTGGAACAACTGGATCGTTCCCTTTCCGACGGGGAGCGGCGCCAAAGCGAACTGCTGGCCCGTCAGGGGGAGGCGCTGCGGCTGCAACCGGAACTGGAAGCCCGCATCCGCACCAACCGGGAACAACTGGTGAAACAGCGCCAGCGTTTGGCCCGTCATTTGCGGCTGATGTACGTTCTGGGGGAGCAGGGGCTGGCCCGGACCATTCTGTCCCAGAAGAGTCTGGCCATGGGACGGCGGGGCATGCTCTATTACAGCCGTCTGATCAAGGCCCGCAATCAGGAGTTCATCGATTTCCGCATCGCCACGGCCCGCCTGCGCAACGACATCGACAAAAGCAAGGAGCTGGCCGCCACCCTGGACGGGCTCACCGCCAACCTGACCGAAGAACAGAAAATCCGTCAGATCGAACGGGCCAAACGGGCCGAACTGCTGCGCCGCGCCAAAGACGAAGAGCAGCTCCACCAACGCAAGGTGGAAGAGCTGACCCAGGCCAAAACCCATCTGGCGGCCTTTCTGGAAAAATTGAGCGGCTATTTCGATCTGGATCCCGGTGACGACGCTTCCGCCGGGGAACACGGCGACGACGACGCCAGCGGCGGTCGCATCCAGAGCCGTCGCGGCCAACTGCCCAATCCGGTACGGGGCAAGTGGGAAAAACGTCCTCCCGGACTGTTCTATCGGGTGGCGTCCAACACCCCGGTGACCGCCATCCACGGGGGAGAAGTGGTTTATGCCGACTGGTTCCGGGGTTACGGATTGCTGTTGATTCTCAAGCACGGGGATCAGGTCTACTCCCTGTACGGCCACAATCACCGGATTCTGGTGGCCCAGGGGGATCGGGTCAAGGCCGGCGAGACCATCGCCGAAAGCGGGGATACCGGTGCGCTGGATGGCGTTCCGGGTCTGTATTTCGAGATGCGGGTCCAGGGCAAGACCATCAATCCGGCTGGCTGGCTGGCGGGAACAGGATAAAAAAAACAGGGGCCGGTTGGGTCTGATTCTTGTATACAACCGGATGGCAACGTGGACGTGTCATGCGTGCCACGCAGAATCATCAAAAATTTGGGAGACTCCATGAACAATCCAAAACGAGGCGGACGCCCCTGGATCTTTGGCGGCGTGCTGGCCACCATCCTGGTGGGTGCCAATCTGATGGCCGAAAACGTGATGGCGGTCAGCCAGGTCACTTACGAGAAGTTGCGGGTCTTCTCGGAGGTCTTCTCGCTGATCAAACAGAACTACGTCGAGGAGGTGGACGAAAAATCCATTCTTTACGGCGCGATACAAGGCATGCTCAAAACCCTGGATCCCCATTCCTCCTTCCTGACCCCGGAACATTTCAAGGAAATGCGTGTGGATACCCGGGGGGAATTCGGCGGTCTGGGCATCGAAATCTCCCGGGACGACCGGGGCATCCGGGTGGTCTCCCCCATCGAAGACACCCCGGCTTTCCGGGTGGGCATGAAGTCCGGTGACATCATCGTCAAGATCGACGATGTCAATACCGTGGACATGGACCTCCTGGAAGCCGTCAAAAAGATGCGGGGCAAACCCGGCTCCAAGATCAACCTGCAAGTGATCCGCAAAGGCGAGAACAAACCGCTGAACTTCACCCTGGTGCGGGCGATCATCAAGATCCGCAGCGTCAAATGGCGGGAAGAGTCCGGCGGCATCGGCTATGTGCGCATCATCCAGTTCAACGAGCAGACCCAGCCCCTGCTGGAAACCGCCATGGCCGAACTGACCAAAAAAGCCGAAGGAGGCAAACTCAAGGGCGTGGTGCTGGATCTGCGCAACGATCCCGGCGGATTGCTGGATCAGGCGGTGGCGGTATCCGACGCCTTCTTGGAAGATGGCCGCATCGTCTACACCAAAGGCCGCATCGCCGGCAAGGATATGTCCTTCGACGCCCAGGCCGGAGACTTGGCCAATGGCGCCCCCATCGTGGTGTTGATCAACGGCGGATCCGCGTCGGCTTCGGAGATTGTCGCCGGGGCGTTGCAGGACCATCGACGCGCGGTGATCATGGGCACCCAGTCCTTCGGCAAGGGATCGGTGCAGACCATCATCCCCTTGAACGACGGCTCCGGACTGCGACTGACCACCGCCCAGTACTACACCCCCAATGGACGCTCCATCCAGGCCAAGGGCATCGCCCCGGATATTCTGGTGGAAGACATCGATGTCAAGGACAAAGACAAGAAAGGTCAAGCCCGTCCCAAGGAAGCGGATCTGAAAGGACATCTGCAAAACGCCGACGCCGCGACGGAAAAACCCACTCCCGCCGAACCCAACGGAGAAGAGGGCAAATCCGACGCCGATCCCAAAGCCGCACCGGCCAAGACTCCCGACAAGGACAAAGACAACGCCCCGGAGAAAAAACCCGAAAAGGATTCCTCCTCCCCGGATCAATCCCCGGACAAAGGCTCCAAAAAGGATGACGGCTCCAAAAAAGACGAAGGCGATGGGGAAACAACCCCCACCGAAGAGGAAAACATCGATCGGGTCACCGGTCACGGCAAACAGGACTACCAGTTGCAACGCGCCCTGGATCTCCTGAAGGGATTCCAGGTGCTGGAAAGCCGGATCAAAAACAAACCGGCAGGCAGCCGACATTGATTGACACACCTTCCCCGAAGCCGGAGACCGACGCGGCAGCGACCCCGGAAGCCACTCCGGCGACGGCGAACCCTGCGGCAACCCCCACCCCGCCGGAACCCCTTCCGGCGGCGGTGAACCGCCAGACGGCCACCCCGGAAGCCCTGCCGGAGGCAGAGCGCGACACGGACCTCATTCCGGAAGAGATTCCGGACGAGGCGTTCGACGCCGCCTTCATTCCGGAAGAGATTCCGGATGAGGCGTTCGATGCCGCCTTCATTCCGGAAGAGATTCCGGACGCAGCGTCCGACCCGGCCTTCAGGCCGGAAGCGTTTCCGGTGACGGCGCGCCAGGAGATTCCCCTGACCGCGCCGCCACCGGCTCCCGACCCGGCTGAAGACGCGGGACTCCCGGAAGAGAGTTTGGAGGCGGTCAGCCATGCGGCGCGCCTGCTGGCGTCGATGCCGGAATCCGGCTCCGAGGCCGACGAGCCTCTATCCGACCCACTTCCGGAAGCGACGGACCCCCCGTTTCCGCTCCCGGAACCGATCCCGAATCCGGCAGACGGCCTGCTGACGCCATCCGATCCGATGACCGACTGGATCCACGCCCCGGAGCCGACTGCCGCACCCATGGCGCATGGGGAGGGAACCATCGACCCGGTGTCGCCCCTGGCCCGGGAGCTGTCCAGCGCGACCCCATCTTCTCCCCTGGGGGAGATCCGGGATCCCCAGGCAGCCGACGATTTCCTCTCCCTGGATCTTGCGGTCCGGCCAACCCCATTTCCGGAAGCCGACCCCTACCCCCGACACGTCGAACCGCCTCCCCCTCGGGAAGAGGTGATGGAGATGCTGGAAGAGGATCTGGAACCCGATCCCCCCTCCCGGGAGTGGTGGATCATTCCCCTGGTGGCGGCGCTGCTGCTGTTTTTGGCGGGGATCGGGGCGGGTCGTTATCTGATTCCCCCTTGGGCCCGGGACACCACCCCCCAGACCGGCGTCAAACCCACGGTGGTGACCATGGCCGGTCCCATGGCCCCCTCGCCGGAGGCCCAATCCGGCAACTCCGACAAATCCGCCACCATGACGGATGCCGGCTCCCCCCTGTCGGTCAACCCGTCATCCGCCAAACCGGAAAACACCCCGACTCCGGCGGTCAAAGCCGAAGAGTCCCCGGCCCCGTCCGGCCCCCCTGGCACCGACGCCGACCTCCAGAATCCGCCCACGGACCCGGCCAAAACAACCACCGCTCCGGGGGAGACCTCCCCCCCGACCGACTCCGCCACCGCCCAGCCCACATCGGACAACGACGGGGAGATCGATCTGCAATACGAGGAGAGCCTGCCCCATGAGCCGGTCACCCTGCCCCCTCCCCAGCCCGCCCAGCAGAAGCGCGAAGGGGCGCGGGTGGCGGTGGTGATCGATGATCTGGGCTACAATGTTCCAGTTTCCCTGGCCATCGCCCGCCTGCCCCACGCCGTCACCCTGGCGATCCTCCCGGGTGGGGACGGCTCCCGTCAGGTGGCGACCATCGGCAAATCGACCCACAAGGATATCATTCTCCATCAACCCATGGAGCCCATGGGCTATCCCCGCATCAAACCGGGTCCGGGAGCGCTGCTCATGGGCATGGGGGCGGACGAAATCCGCCCGGTGCTGAAGCACAATCTGGACAAATTCCCGGAAGCGATCGGGATCAACAACCATATGGGTTCCCGCATCACCCAGTACCGCCCGGCCATGGACACGGTGATGGAGGTCTTGAAAGAGCGGGGACTGTTCTTCCTGGACAGCCGCACCAGCCAGACCAGCGTGGCCTTCGCCCGGGCCAAGAATATCGGGATTCCCGCCGCCCGTCGGGATGTGTTTCTGGACAACATCCAGCGGGTATCCGCCATCGAGGCCCGACTGGCGGAACTCGAACACATCGCCCGGGTGACGGGTCAGGCCATCGGCATCGGTCATCCCTACCGGGAGACCCTGACCGCCTTGCAGCACTGGTTGCCCGCCGCCACGAAACGGGGCATCCAGGTGGAAGGCCTCTCCCATTTTCTCACTCCCGGAGAAAGCCGCCCCCGGACCGCTCCGGAAACCCGCCGGGAACAGCCGGACAAGGCCACCGAAACCGACAAGTCCTTCAAACTCAAAAGCGAAACCTCCCTGGTCAAGCCAACCCCGTCCGGTGGAAGCCCGGCGGCCCACCCCCGTTCGGAACCCCCCCTGCCGATTCCGACGACACCGCCGCAGCCCGAACCTTCCACGGCCAGCCCACAGCCCAGCATCCCGGCTCCGACGCCCCCCAACGAAAGCCCGGCCCCGGTTTCCATGCCCCTCAACCCGGTCCCGCCGCCCCCCCACGCAAGCCCCATCCCGGCGGCGGCGTCCACCCATACCAGCCCGGCCCCGGCGATGGGGACCAACAGTCCGGCTCCGGTACCTCTGTCCCCGACCCTGGCTCCGGCCCCGTCTTCGACTCCAGGCACCACCCCGGTGGCGGGGAGCAGCAGCCCGACCCCGGCGCCTCTGTCCCCGATCCTGGCTCCGGCCCCGTCTTCGACTCCAGGCACCACCCCGGCGATGGGGAGCAACAGCCCGGCACCGGTACCTCTGTCACCGATCCTGGCTCCGGCCCCATCTTCGACTCCAGGCACCACCCCGGCGGCGGGGAGCAGAAGCCCGACCCCGGCACCCTCCAGCCCGGCCCTGATCCCGCCGATCACAAGTCCGATTGTGGCCCCGGCGATCCACGCGCCCGCCGAACCGCCCCAAAGCGCCAACCCGGTGGCCTCCCCGCAAGCGGCGCCATCCGCCCCGGTGAAAGCGCCCCCTTCGGCCTCCCACGCCAAGAGTCCGCCCCAGACGCCGACCGCCAAAAAACCTGCCGCGACCCCGACCAGCAAAAAACCGGCTCCGGTGGCCGCCCAGGCCAAAAAGCCGGCTCCGGCTCCCACCCAGACCAAAAAACCGGCTGTGGTGAACACCTCCTCCCCCTCCCGGACTCCGGCGGTGGGACACAAACCGGCCACGGCGCCAGGGGATAACGATCAAACCTGGACCGCTCCCCCCGTGCTCCACGATCCGCTGGAGTATGTGTTGCCGGTGGATCCGAACCCTTGAACAGGAGTTCTCACCCATGAGCGCCACCACCGAACGGGTTCTGGAACGGGTTCTGGTCCTGCTGGGGGCCCATCCCCCCCACTTGGCCACGGCCCGCAAGCAGCTCGACGAATTGATCGCCAAGCCGGCCTGCGCCGACGAGACCGCCGCGGCCCGCAAGGCGGTGGTACGGCTATTGGATCGTCTGGCCATGCCGGTGCTGACGGGTCATCCGGAGACCCGGATGGTGGCCGAAGGATTGCGGGAGCGACTCCAGCAGACCGGTTCCTTGAGCGGCGCCCGCGCCCAGTTGGACAAGGCCGCCACCTGGATCATCCGTCCCCCCGCCACGGACCCGGGACGGGATCCTTTGCCTTCGACCCTTTCCGGACGGCTGCTGACCGCCATACGCCTGCATGGGGAATCGATGCACGAAGTGGCCGGAGAGGCCAACCGCTTGCAAGACAGCACCGCCGGGGATCCCCCCTGGAACGAAATCGCGACGCTGTTGCAACGGGTGGTGGCCAATCCGGAGCCTCCCCCCCCGTTGCGTCTGGAACACGAACGCCAACAGTTGCGACAAGCCCTGCAACAGGGTCTGGAAAGCCTGAACACCCTGCATCCGGTCCCCATCGAAGAGCCGGAATCCAACCACCGGGGGGAATCCGAAATCGCCACCACGTTGCGTCAGCGGGGCAAAGAGGCCCGTCAGCGCGCCCGTTCCCTGGCGGCGCGCATCGAAGACAGCAAAGCCATGGCGGAACGGCTGAAAAGCCGTCTGCGTCAACTGGAAGAGGCGGTGGGTCAGGCCCGGATCGAAGGCTTCATGGATCCCCTCACCGGACTGCCGGACCGTTTCGCCTTCACGGCCCAGCTCAAGCGCCATCTGGAACGGGCCGCCCATCTGCACGAACCGTTTTCGCTGGCCTTGCTGCATCTGCATGATTTCGTGCCCCTGGTCAAGCGTCTGGGCCACGAGGGGGAAACCCGGCTGCTGGATGGACTGGTGCGGGAGATCCGTCATCATCTGCGGGACGAGGAGTATCTGGCCCGTTTGAGCGTGGAGCGCTTGGTGATTCTGTTTCCCCGTTCGGATCAGAGCCGGGCCGATGTGGCGGTGCGGGAGATCGAACGCATGCTGGGTCAGACCCGTTTTCTGCTGGATGAACAAGGCATCGATCTGGATGCCTATTGTGGTACCGTGGCCCTGGGTCCGGGGATGAGCGGTCATGAGATGCTGGAGTTGACCAATCGGGTGGCGGCGGTATCCCGTCGCGAAACCGGAACCCGCGAACCCCGGTTGAATCCGGCGCGGATCTGTCCATGTTGAGGGGAGACGGGACATGAGATCGGAACGGTTGACCACCGAATTGACCCGCATCCGGGCGTTGCTGGAAGAGCCTCAACCCGATTTGCGGGGTGCCTTCATGGCGGCCCGGGAGCTGCTGACCCGAGGTCCATGCCTGCGGGAGCTGGCGGAAGTGAAAGAGGCGGCCATGCTGATTCTGGAGCGTCTGACCCTGCCGGCCCTGGCCGGAGAGCGGGAAAAACAGCTTCAGGTGAGCAAACTGATTCGCGCCGTGCGCCGGGCCGAACGTCTGGAGTCCGAGGAGTTGGAACCTTTGGTGGCGGAGCTGGCCCCCTGGATCGAGGAGGCGGCCACCCGTGGACGACATCGGGAGCCGTTGCCGACCTTTGCCCCGGAGTTGGCCATTCAGGCTCTGCAGGCACTGGAAGCCTGGGACAAGGGGGAAGAGGAGGAGGCTCCTGTGGTGGTGTTGTCCTCGGGAGGGGGACAGACTCCGGCCAATCTCCAGTGGCACGACCTCTACCGCCGCCTGGGACGGATCATCACCACCGAGCATCGCCGACGGGCCTCCTGGGCGCGGGAGCGCAAGGGAATGACCGACGCGGTGGCGGTATTGGGCGCGGATCTGGTGGAAGCTTCGGCGTTGATCGGTCGCAAGGACGGGGCGAACGCCAGTTGGGCACACGGCCTGAGCGACGAGGTGTTGACCCGCCCCGACACGGTGATGGCGGCATTGCTGGCCGAGGAAAAAGGCTACTGGGCCCGGGTCACGGAGTTGGAAACCGCTCTGGCCCGGAGTCAGGAGGTGGTGGGACAGTTTCAGAATCTGCTGCGCCGGGCGGAAAACGCCCTGATGGCCTCCCGGGACGAAACCCTGGTGGATACCTCCACCGGTCTGCCCAACCGTTTCGCCTTTCTGGCACGGCTGGCCCGGGTCATGGAACCCCTCCCCGGAGAGAAACGACCACCCCGCCTATTTTCGGTGATGTTCATCCGGGTGGACGAATACGACGAGATGACCCGCTCCCTGGGTCGGGAACGGGTCACCCAGGTAATGTCCGCCCTGGCGGCCCGCATGACCACCCTGCCGGGACCGGAAGAGTATCTGGCCCGCTGGAGCGAAGAGTGTTTCGCCCTACTGTGCCCCGGCTCCGACGGTGCCGCGGCCATGGCCCTGGCCCATTCCATGCACGCGAGCCTGGGCCGGGAACGCTACGAACTCAACGACGCCCTGGTGATCCTGCGTCTGGGCTTCGGGGTGGTGCCCTGGATCGACGGCCTCACCGACGAGCGACTGCTGGGACTGGCGGAACTGGAGTCCAAATCGGCCCTGGCAGAGGAGTCCCAACCCGTGCGACTGGCGGATCCGCGGGTGTGATCCCAAGGGAGGATCCAAAAAAAACATGTTACACAAAATCAAACTGGAAAAATTCACGGCTTTTGAACATCTTGAAGTCACATTTTCCAGCGGCCTCAATATTCTGATCGGCGCCAACGGCACGGGCAAAACCCATATCCTCAAAGTACTCTATGCCGCGTGCGACATCACCAAGAGCAAAAAAAGTCTCGCCGAGAAAATCAACAAGGTCTTTCTGCCCTCCGGAGAACAGATCGGTCGCTTGGCCAAACGCAAGACCGTGAGTACGGAAGGATCTGTGGAAGTGGTCCGCCATGTCAATACGCCACCCAAGCCGATCGCGATCCGCTTGAGACTCTCCAATCACACCAAGACACCCGACAAGGCAACCGTTTCCGGGGCCTCCAAACAGTGGTTGGCCCATCCTTTGGAGTCGGTCTATATTCCGGTGAAGGATATGATGGCCAACGCTCCCGGTTTTCGCTCCTTGTATGAATTGAGAGATATTCATTTTGAAGAAATTTATGCGGATATCATCAGTCGCGCCTCGCTTCCCCTGCTCCGGGGCGGCGTGGATACCCCGCGCAAGAGTCTGCTGGAAATCTTGCAAAAGGCCATGAATGGCAAGGTCATTCAAAAGAACGAAGAATTTTTCCTCAAGAATGAACAAGGGGAGTTGGAGTTCACGTTGCTGGCCGAGGGGATGCGCAAACTGGCCCTGCTTTGGCTCCTGATTCAAAATGGCACGCTGCTGCAAGGTTCGGTGCTGTTCTGGGATGAACCGGAAACCAATCTGAACCCGCGCATCATGAAAACCATCGTGGCAATCCTGCTGGAACTGCAACGCATGGGGGTGCAAATTTTCCTGACCACCCATGACTACATTATTCTCAAAGAAGTGGATCTGCAAACCCGTCCCGGTGACGCAATCCTGTATCACAGCCTCTACCGGGATCCGGAAACTCATGAAATCCAGGCAACCCAGGCCAACCACTATCTGGAGATCGCCCACAATACCATCGATGAAGCCTTTGGCGACATGATGGATCGGGATATCGTCAAGTCCATGGGCACACTGGGCCGATGAAGATCACGGCGGATGGGTTCGATTTTGATTTTACAGATGCCATCGACGTGTTTGTCTTTGACGAAAAAGATAAAACAAAACCCGGTTATCACGATGCGCAGATGATGAAGGCGGTCGATCTGATTGTGGAGTTGCAGGAGTGTTATCTGTTTGTCGAAATGAAAGATATTTTCGATACAGACCGCTATACCCAATCACAAGAAAGGAATCCCTGCCCCAGAGACCCCTGCCAGTGCCCCCAGGAGTCAAGTCCGTTCAAGCGGTTGAAAGAACTATTAAAATACAAATTTCGCGACACTTATCTGTTTCGCCATGCCGAACAGAAAGTGGACAAGCCGATTCGCTATATTTGTCTGCTGACCTTTGAAAATGCCTTCAACCTCCATATGCAAAAAACGCTTCAGCAGGAGTTGCCGGTGGGCCGGGTCTCCCGCCGCTGGCAATTGGGATTTGCTGAAAGTTGTGCAGTCGTTCATGTGGCCGCATGGAATCGCCTTTTTCCCAAGTGGCCGGTGCGTCACGCCTGAAACCGGGTCCGGGCCTCACGCCACCTCCAGAAACGCCACCCGGTTGCGACCGCCGCGTTTGGCTAGGTACAGCGCCTGATCGGCCTGACCGATCAAATCCACGGACTGTCTTTCCAAAGTGGGAGTCATGCAGGCGATGCCGATGCTCAAGGTGACATGCCCGGCGGCTTTGGAGGCCGCATGGGGGATGGCCAAGTCGCTGACGGCCTTCAGGATGCGTTCGGCCACGGCGCGTCCGCCGGCCAGAGTGGTTTCCGGCAGGACACAGGCAAACTCCTCGCCGCCATAACGGGCCGCCAGATCGATGGTCCGGGGCATGGCCCGCACAATGGCTCCCGCCACCTGACGCAAACAGTGATCCCCGTGGGTGTGACCGTAATAATCGTTGAAAAGCTTGAAAAAATCGATATCCATCAACAGCAGGGAAAACGGGTGACCGTAGCGCATGGAACGGAACCACTCGTACTCCAGAAACTGATCGAAGCGCCGTCGGTTGGGAATGCTGGTCAGACCATCCAGAATCGCCAACCGCTCCAGCATGTCCCCGCGGCGTTTCAGTTCGATGTGGGTCTTGACCCGGGCCAACACGATCGCCGGACGGTAGGGCTTGGCGATGTAATCCACCGCGCCAGCGGCAAATCCCCGGATCTCGTCCGACTCGCTGATGCTGGCGGTGATGAAAATCACCGGAATATCACGGGTGCGGGGCTGGTTCTTGAGACTTTCACACACCTCGAAACCGTTCATTCCCGGCATCACCACATCCAGCAGGATCAAATCCGGCAACGGTTGACTCTCCAATCGCTGGAGGGCCATTTCACCGCTCTTGGCCGCCACCACCCGGTAATGCGGTTTGAGCAATCCGGACAACACATCGATATTGACCGTCTCGTCGTCCACGATCAACACCTTGGGACGACTCTCTTCCTGCTGCATGTCCTACCCCCATCATCGGCCTTTCCGATTTTTCAATTCTCAAATCATTATCACTCCCACCATTGAAAAAAAAGCGGGGGTCTGGGGGATTCATCCCCCAGGGTTTTGCTTTTGATCCTTTGACGTTGATTTCGGCCTTTGCGCGCTTTTGCCAAAGCTTTTTTCGCGTCTTTTGCGCAAAAAGCGCAGCACGCCAGAGGCACACATCCAAAGGATTCGCTCTCGGATCCCACCAAAAACCGGTCAATGGTCCCCGGTCCCCCTCAGTGAAGCAACGCCAACGCCCGCGCCGTGACCGCCTCTTCGGAAAGACCCACCGCTTCCATGGCCCGTCCTCCCGGAGCGGAGAGGCCAAAACGATCCACACCGATCACCTCGCCCCGATCCCCGACCCAACGATGCCAACCCAGGGTGGCGCCGGCCTCGATGGCCAGACGCGGCCCGGTGGAAAGCACCGACTCCCGGTACTCCCGCGACTGGGCGGCGAACAACTCCCAGGCGGGCATGGAGACCACCCGCACCTCGGCGTGACCCAGGCCAACCAGCCGTTCCTTGACCCGCATGGCCAAGGCCACCTCGCTGCCGCTGGCCAGCAGCACCAGGGCCGGCTCGCCGGCGCAAGGAGAGACCACATAACCCCCACGGGCCACCCCTTCCGGATTGGCGGGCAACAAGGGCAGGTTCTGCCGCGTGAGAATCAGGGCGGAAGGGGTGTTGCTGGTGACGGCCAGACGCCAAGCGGCCACGGTTTCGTTGGCCTCGGCGGGGCGGAACACCGTCAATCCGGGCAGGGCGCGCAAGCCGGCGAGTTGCTCGATGGGTTGATGGGTGGGGCCATCCTCGCCCACGGCCACGCTGTCGTGGGTGAGGACGTAGATCACCCGGGTTTCCATCAGGGCGGACAGGCGCATGGCGCCGCGCATGTAGTCGGAAAACACCAGGAAGGTGGCGCAGAACGGAATCCATCCCCCATGCAGGGCCATGCCGTTGACCACCGCGGCCATGGCGTGTTCCCGCACCCCGAAGTGGATGTTGCGCTCGCCTCCACCTTGAATGTGGGTGTTGTTGGAAGGGGCCAGATCCGCGGATCCACCGATCAGGGCGGGCAGATGGGTCGCCAGGGCGTTGATGGCCATGCCGCTGGCCACCCGGGTGGCCACGGGTTTGTGGCCGAAGTCCAGGGCGTTCAGCCCCTCGTCCCACCCTTCCGGCAGCACCCCGGCCAGACGCTGCCGGAACAGGATCATCCGCTCCGGATCCCGGGCCTCGATCCCCTGGACCTTGCCGGCCCAGGCTCCGGACCATTGCCGCCCCTGTTCCACCACGCCGTTGCGATAGCCGACCACCGCTTCGGGCACATGAAAGGCCGTCGCGGGCCAGTGATAAAAGGTTCGGGTGGCGGCCAACCGTTCCGCGCCCAAAGGAGCGCCGTGGACCGAGGCGGATCCCGCCAGAGGGGAACCATGACCGATATAGGTGCGTACCCGGATCAGGGTGGGGCGCTCCTGCTCCGCCTGTCCGGCGGCGATGGCCTGGGCGATGGCCTCCAGATCCTCTCCGTCCTCGACCGCCAGGGTATGCCAGCCATAGGCGCGGAAACGGGCCGCCACATCCTCGGTGAAGGTCAATTCCGTGCTGCCTTCAATCGAAATACGGTTGTCGTCGTACAAGACAATCAATTTCCCCAACCGCTGATGACCCGCCAAAGAAGCGGCTTCCGCCGACACCCCCTCCATCAGATCCCCGTCGGAGGCCAGCACATAGACCCGATGATCCACCAGGGTGCCATCCGGACCGTTGAACTGCCCGGCCAACAGCCGCTCGGCCATGGCCATGCCCACGCCCATGGCCAACCCCTGACCCAGCGGACCGGTGGAGCAGGCCACCCCCGGAGTGAGGCCGTATTCCGGATGACCCGGTGTGCGACTGCCCATCTGGCGAAAATTTTTCAGTTCATCCAGGGAGAGGTCATAGCCCGACACATGCAACAAGGCATACAATAAAGCAGAACCATGTCCGGCGGAGAGCACGAAACGGTCCCGATCCGGCCAGTCCGGGTTCGACGGATCATGACGCAAAAAACGGCTCCACAACACATGAGCCATGGGCGCTGCGCCAAGAGGCATGCCGGGATGGCCGGATTGGGCCTGTTCCACCATGTCCACGGCGAGCATACGCAGAGTGGTGACGCACAAAGCATCCAGATCAAGATTCATGAATAGATCCTAACATAATGAGAAATAACGGAAACCCTGGCAACCCATCTTCCATTTTTCCGGATGTGGCCAAACCCAATCCGTTGTAACATGAAAAGAGTGGGGACGAAACCGCTCTTGAACAACGCCCCCGGGGTGTCCAACGGTTCTGTTGCCGGAGACATTTTTCCCTCAAGGGAGACCAGCCAACCCATGAAACCGATCCCATCCCACCGATCCGGCCTTTCCCGGCTGTTGTCCGCGTTGACCCTGGCCACGCTTCTGATTCCGGGATCAGGCCGGGCCGACGGAGACGAAAAAGACCATCTGGAACGGCTGCTGGAGATGGATTTCAAGGAGCTGGCGCAAATCCGTCTCACCTCGGCGGCCCGCAAGGATCAAAAGCTGGTGGATACCGCCGCCGCGGTCACGGTGATCGATCAAGAGCAGATCCGCCGTTCCGGCCTGACCTCGATTCCGGAACTGCTGCGGCTGGTTCCGGGTCTGAACGTGGCCCGGATCAACGCCAACACCTGGGCGATCACGGCGCGGGGATTCAATGCCCAGTATTCCAACAAACTGCTGGTGCTCATGGACGGTCGCACCCTGTATACCCCGCTGTTCGCCGGGGTGAACTGGAACCGTCAGGACGTACTGCTGGCCGACGTGGAACGCATCGAGGTGATCCGGGGACCGGGAGCCACCCTGTGGGGGGCCAACGCGGTCAACGGCGTGATCAACATCATCACCAAAAAGGCCGCGGACACCCAGGGCACACGGCTCAGCGCGTCGGCGGGCAGTTCCGAGACCCTGCAAGGGTCGATTCGCCACGGGGGGAAAATGGGAGAGAGTCTGAATTACCGGATCTACGCCAAAGGGTTCGACCACGACTCCTTTCTGCGGGCCAACAACCAGCCGGCCCAAGACGACTGGCATGGAAAACGGGGGGGATTCCGCGCCGACTGGAGCCTCTCCCCCCACGATCAAATGACCTTCCAGGGGGATCTCCATGCAGTCGATGAAACATCGGTCCCGGGAGAAAAACAGGGGGGCCATCTGCTGACCCGCTGGTCCAAAACCCTGCCGGACGAGCGCAACTGGTCGCTGCAACTGTATTTCGACCGCAATGTCGATACCATCTTCGAGCAGACCAATACCTACGATCTGGATTGGCAAGCGGGTTTCCGTCACCACGACCACGCCGTGATGTGGGGAGCGGGATACCGGCTGGTGACCATGCAGCTCAACACCACTCCGGTGATCCAGTGGGCCCACTCCGAACGGCAAGATCAAACTTTCAGCCTGTTCGCGCAAGACGAAATCACCTTGCACCCGGACTGGCGCTGGACCCTCGGCACCAAGCTGGAACACAACGATCACACCGGCGTGGAGTGGCAACCCAACACCCGGTTGTTGTGGCGGGTCAACGACGGTCATACCCTGTGGGGCGCGATCTCCCGGGCGGTGCGCACCCCGTCGCGGGTGGACGCGGATTTCCGGCTGGCCGCCCCCATCGCTCCGGGGACCATTCTGTCGGTGGTGGGCAATCCCCGCATCATCTCGGAGACCCTGCTGGCCTACGAACTGGGCTACCGCGCCCAGTTCACCCCCGCATTCTCCCTGGAGATGGCCACGTTCTACAACCGCTACGACCATCTGGTCTCCCTCGAAGCCCTGCCGACCACCTTCTTTCCCGTCGTGACCTTGCGCAACACCTACGACAACAAGGCGCTGGCCGGCACCTACGGCCTGGAGAGCGCCGTGGAGTGGCGGGCCACCGAAACCTGGAAACTGCGGGCCAGCCACACTTGGCTCAAAATGAACATCGATGTCATCAACGGCAGCACCGACACCCTCTCTCCAGCCACCGCCGACGACACCCCCCGGCATCAATGGCAGTTGCGCTCCCTGCTGGATCTGCCCCACGACCTGGAACTGGACACGGCTTTGTATTCCATGGATCGATTGGATCATCTGTCCATTCCCGCCGTCACCCGTCTGGATGTGCGTCTGGGGTGGCGTCCGGTTCCTGCCGTGGGGGTCAGCCTGATGGCCCAAAATCTCCTCGACGACCGCCATCCGGAGTTCACCGGCAC
The DNA here is from genome assembly GCA_015231755.1 of Magnetococcales bacterium. Classification (NCBI taxonomy): domain Bacteria; kingdom Pseudomonadati; phylum Pseudomonadota; class Magnetococcia; order Magnetococcales; species Magnetococcales bacterium. The sequence goes on from JADGAZ010000002.1 coordinate 234,855, forward strand.
CAGCGTGATCGCCAGCGAGGTGCCCCGGGCCTTCCTGGCCAGCCTGGATTGGAACTTCTGATCCCCCCATGAATCCCTTGCGCTCCCTGGTGCGGCGCCTGCGGCCGCTGTGGATGCTCCTGACCCTGACGGTCAGCGGGATGCCTGCGCTCCATGCGGACCCCCCTTCCGAATCCCAACTCAAAGGGGCCTATCTGTATCAATTCACCAAGTTCATCACCTGGCCTCCCGCGGCCTTCGCCCACGACCGGGATCCCTTTCAGTTGTGCGTGTTCGGTCCCAACACCCTGGGTCCGATCCTCAACGCCCTGGGAAACAAAAGCGTCGGCAGCCATCCCATCACCATCCGCCAGCCGGACAATCCCGCCGACACCATCGGGTGTCATCTGCTGTTCATCGCCGACTCGGAACACGGGCACCTGCCCGCCATCCTGGAAACCCTTCAGGACAAACCGGTACTCACGGTGGGCGATCAGCCGGAATTCGCCCGGCAGGGAGGCATGATCCACTTCACGCGGGTCAACGACACCTTGCGTTTCACCATCAACCAGGAGGTCGCGCTCCAATCCGGCCTGAAAATCCACGCCACACTGCTGCAGGTGGGCCATGTCCTCAAATAACCGGATCATCGGTCGCTTCCAGGATCTTTCGATCCGCAAGAAGCTGATGCTCATCATGACCCTGCTCACCGGGGTCACGCTGCTGCTGGTCACCCTGGCCTTTTCGCTGGTGGAATATTTCCAGGAACGGGACTCCCTGACCAAAAACATCGACATCCAAACCGCCATCATCGCCTTCAACAGTCGTGCGGCCCTCACCTTCAACGATCCGGAAACCGCCCGGCAGGTGCTGAACGCCCTGGAAGCCAATCACAACGTCCAATCCGCCACCCTGTTCACCCCGGACGGGCAAACCTTCGCCACGTTCATCCGCACCGAACACGCCCACCAGGATGCAAACTTTCTGTCCCCCGGCAACGCCCTGGACCATTCGATCCATTATGAAAACAGCGAACTGGTGCTGCGGCAACCGATCCTGCTGGAAGGAGAACCCATCGGCTCGATTCTCATTCACGCCCATATGGATGACCTGCAAGCCGAGATGATGATGCGTTCCCTGTTGAGTCTGGTGATTCTGGTGCTGACCCTCTCCCTCACCTTTTTCATGGCCCTGCGCATCCAGAAATGGATCACCGTGCCCATCGAATCCCTGCGGGAGGCGGCCAGCGCCATTGGTCAGGGACGTTTCGACACCCCGATCCAGATCCACTCCGCAGACGAAGTCGGCCAACTGGCCCGCACCTTTCAGCAAATGGCCGGAGAACTGGCCCGGGAACGGGCCGCCCTGGAACGGGCCACCCATGCCAAATCGGAATTTCTGGCCAACATGAGCCACGAAATCCGTACCCCCATGAACGCCATCATCGGGCTGACCGATCTGGCCTTGCAGACCCCTCTGGAGGAGCGCCCCAAACTCTTTTTGAACAAGATCGCCAGCGCCTCCCGCGCCTTGTTGCGCATTCTCAACGACATTCTGGACTTCTCCAAGATCGAGGCGGGCAAGCTCGACTTAGAGCAGGCCCCTTTCACCCTCGACACGATCTTCAAGCAGATGGTCGATCTGTTCGGCCTGCAAGCGGCGGAAAAAAAGATTCCCCTGATGCTCGACAATCCGGACCGGTACACCGGGACACTGCTGGGGGACGCCCTGCGGCTGGAACAGGTGCTGTTGAACCTGATCGGCAACGCCTTGAAATTCTCCCACACCGGCGGCGGCCCCGTGGCGCTGACCATCACCACCTTGAGCGCCACCCCGGAACGGGTGGAACTGGAATTCGCCGTCAGCGACTGCGGGGTGGGACTCACCGCCGAGCAGATCGACCGTCTGTTCATCCCCTTCACCCAGGCGGACAGCTCCACCACCCGCCAGTTCGGCGGCACCGGTCTGGGTCTGGCCATCTGCAAGCGTCTGGTGGCCATGATGGGCGGTCGCATCTGGGTGGAAAGCAGTCCGGGCGCCGGCAGCACCTTCCGTTTCACCGCCGCCTTTCGGCCCGCCCCCGACGACTCGACGGAACCGAATCCGCAATCCGACACCGCCGACCTGGAAACGGTCCGGGCACGCATCCGGGGGGCGCGGATTCTGTTGGCGGAGGACAATGCCATCAACCGGCTGGTGGCCGAGGAGATCCTGAACATGGTTGACGTGGAGGTGACCGTGGCGGAAAACGGCCAGCAGACCCTGGATCAGGCGACCCGCCACCCCTTCGATCTGGTGTTGATGGATCTGCAAATGCCGGTGATGGATGGATACGCCGCCACCCGGGGCATTCGCCGTCACGCCCGACTGGCGAATCTGCCCATCATCGCCATGACCGCCCACGCCATGACCGGAGACCGGGAACTCTCCCTGGCCGCCGGACTGAACGATCACCTGACCAAGCCCATCGACCGGCAACGGCTGTTCGCCACCCTGCTGCACCACATCCGCCCCCGGGAGGGGATCGGCGCCTCGGCCCCGCAATCCGCATCCGGACCGTCCGCCCCCTCCCGGATCATCCCGCCTCCCGACCATCTGGCGGGAATCGAACTGCGCATCGCGCTGGAGCGGCTCAACGGCAACTGGCCGCTGTTGCACCGGCTGTTGCGGGAGTTTCGCGACCAGTTCGACGGGGTGGAGGCGCGCCTGCGCCAGGATCTGACCCGTCCGACGCCGGAAACACGGGAACAGGCCAGCCGTATGATGCATGCGCTCAAGGGAATGGCGGGCAATGTGGGAGCCATGGGGGTGCATGACGCGGCGCGGGAGCTGGAAGGGGTGATCCGCAACGACACGCGCCGCCTGTGGTCGGAACGGCTGGCCCATTTCTCCACCGCACTCAACACCGTGCTGGAGGCCATCGCCACCCTGCCCGCGACCTGCACCCCGGCCCCGGAACCGCTCCCCGGTCCGCAGGATCCCCAACGGCTCGCGCCTTTGCTCCGCGCTTTGGCCAAGGCGATCCGCGCCAACGACTTCGAGGCGTTGACCCTGCTGGAGGAGATCCGACGCTGGACCGGAAACGACGACCGGGCCGATAAAATCCTCACCCGGCTGGCCGTCGATCTGGATCGTTTCGATTTCAACGCAGCCCTGGCGGGGGTGGCGGTGCTCGCCAGCACCCTGGGCGTGGTGGACAGCAAGGAGGGGCCATGACGCCCCCGCTCCCCCCTGCCGACCTGCCGCGACAACCGCGTCCAATGCGCATTCTGTGGCCTGTGCTGTGGCCTTTGTTCGGCGCGCTGTTCGGACTGCTGGTGGTCTTTTCCCTCTCCCTGGACTGGCTGGCCGCCGAGGTCGAAACCGGTCTGGCCCGTCTGCGGGTCCAGACCATCTCCGACGCCTTGCAAGACGAATGGACCCGGCAGGCCCGCCACTTCGAAACCCAGTTGACCCTGATCGCCGCCCTGCCCGGTCTGAAGGAACGCTTTCTGGCCGAAGACCGGGAGGGATTGTTGCGGCAGAGCCTGCCCCTGCTGGAGACATTGCGCATCCACAACATCACCCATCTGTATTTTCACCGGATGGATCGCACCAATTTTCTGCGGGTCCACAATCCGGCCCATCACGGCGACCGGATTCCCCGTACCCTGTTGGCCCGCTCCGCGGAAACCGGACGCTTCGCCCACGCCATGGAGCTGGGACTGGCGGGCACCCTCTCCCTGCGGGCCACCCTCCCCTGGCAGGATGGGGATCGACGCATCGGTTATCTGGAGATCGTCAAGGAGGCCGCCTATCTCACGGAAGAGCTGGAACACCGTTTCAACACCCGTTTTTTCACCTTTGTCCATCGAGAACACATGGAAGAGACGGACCGGAACGACCACTACCGGATACAAGAGATCACCGTGGATTGGCACACCTTCGCCGATGTGGTGCATATCGGCCACGTCCAGTCCATGACCTATCCCCCGGGGCTGACGGACTACATGGCCGGCGAATTGTGGCGTCTGACCCAACCGGTCCGCACCCTGTTCCGGACTCCGAAAAACCATGGCATCCATTATTTCTCCATTCCCATCGCCGATTCCAACCAACAGATCGTGGCCCGGCTGGTGGGCGCCTTGGAACTGGACCGCTTTGACCAGCTCATGCGCACCCATCAAAACATGGTACTGGGGAGCATGGGCTTGATTCTGTTGCTGCTGGTGGGATTTTTCACCCGTTTTCTGGGACGACTGGAACACGACATCCAGAAGATCGGCCACTCCTGGCACCGGCTGACCGACGCCTTGCGGGCCGCCAAGGAGGAGGCCGAGGACGCCAACCGGGCCAAGGGCCAGTTCCTGGCCAACATGAGCCACGAAATCCGCACCCCGATCAACGGCATGCTGGGCATGATCGGCCTGACTCTGGACCGGGAAATCTCCCCGGAGATCCGGGAGTTCCAGACCCTGGCCAAAAATTCCGCCCGGCAACTGTTGCGGGTGATCAACGACATTCTCGATTTTTCCAAAATCGAGGCGGGCATGCTGACCCTGGAACACACTTCCTTTCGACTGGAGGAGATCCTGGACGCCTGTGTGGCCCCGTTCTGGCCCGAGGTGCAATCCAAACCGATCCAACTGGTCATCACCCCTCCGGCGATCCAGACCGGTCGGCTGCTGGGGGATCCGGTGCGATTGCAACAGATCCTGCTCAACCTGATGGGCAACGCGGTCAAGTTCACGGAACAAGGCCGGGTCGAACTGCGTGTCACCCGACAGGAGGGGCCGGAAGGACACGTTGCACTCACATTCCGGATCGAGGATACCGGCATCGGCATCCCGCTGGCGCAACAGGAAAAACTGTTCGCGCCGTTCCGTCAGGCGGACGCCTCCATCACCCGCCGCTTCGGGGGCACCGGACTGGGGTTGAGCATCTGCAAACATCTGGTGGAACGGATGGGAGGCACGATCGAACTGGAAAGCACGCCGGGCAAAGGCAGCGCCTTTTCTTTCACCCTGACACTGAAACAGGATCCGGAATCGCTCCCCGACCCGACACCCTCCCGTTCCAGAGTGGACAGTCCCACTCCCGCCACACCCTTCGCTCCGGACTCCTCCCCGACCCAGACGCACGGACTGCGGGGCGCCCGGGTGTTGCTGGTGGAAGATCACATCATCAACCGCAAGGTGGCCGAAGAGCTGCTCAAGTCCCTGGGGCTAACCGTGGAACTGGCCACCCACGGCCTGGAAGCCATACACATGGCCCGGGAAAACCGGTATGATGCCATTCTGATGGATATCCAGATGCCCGGCATGGATGGCTGCGAGGCCACCCGTCGTTTGCGGGCCGAGCCGGGTCTGTCCCGACTGCCCATCATCGCCCTGACCGCCCACGCCCTCACCGGAGACCGGGAGATGTGTCTGGCCGCCGGCATGGATGACCATGTGGCCAAGCCCATCGACATCAACGTGCTGTCCACGACCCTCCGCCGCTGGATCCATCCCTTTCCGCCCCCTCCGGAAACGGCCATCACCCCGACCGAATCCCCCTGGACCCGGCAAGATCCGGAACTGTCGGAGATGCCGGAGACGCTGGCCGGCATCACGCTGGCACACCTCCTGGAGCGGGTGAACGGCAACTGGCTCCTGGCCCATGGCCTGTTGCGGGAGTTCAAACGGGTGTACGCCGACGCCGGGGAACAGGTGGGCCGACTGGTGATCCAGGGTGGTCCGGAGTCGTTGGCTCAGGCGTTGCGACTGATGCACACCCTGAAAGGCACAGCGGGCAATCTGGCGGCTGTCGAGATTCAGCAGGCGGCGGGCGCCATCGAAACCGCACTGCGCAACCAGGAAACGGAAGGCTGGCCGGAGCGGCTCGAATGCTTGGCCGAGGCGTTGTATCGGGTCTGCAACGCCATATCCACGCTGCCCGGAGAGGCTCCCCCGCTGCCAAACGAAAACAGACCGGGCACTCCCGGCAAGGAAAGATCATGAACACACTCGCGAAAACCAACCGCTCCCGCATTCTGATCGTGGACGATCTGCCGGGCAACATCAAGGTGCTGGCGGAACTGCTCAAAGACGAGTACGACCTGTCCATGACCACCAATGGCCAGGATGCCCTGCGTCTGGCCCAGAACGGCACCCTGGAACTGATTCTTCTGGATATCATCATGCCGGGTCTGGACGGCTTCGAGGTGTGCCGCCGACTGCGGGACAATCCCCGCACCCGGGGCATTCCGATCATTTTCGTCACCGGCCAGGGGGATACCGAGGACGAAGCCCGGGGATTCGCCGTGGGCGCGGTGGATTACATCACCAAACCGTTTTCCGCGCCGGTGGTGCGGGCCCGGGTCAAGACCCACCTCGGACTGAAACTGGCCCGGGAACAGATCGAACAAAGCAATCAGGAGATCCGCCATCTCAACGACAATCTGGTGGCGGTGCTGTCCGAACAGAAAAAAGCCAACGATCTGCTGGATCGGGCCAACCGCTTCATCCGTTCCACCTTCGGACGTTACATGTCCGAGGATGTGGTGGCCACCATCCTCGACTCACCCGACGGACTGCGTCTGGGAGGGGAAAAACGGGAAGTGACGGTGATGATGTCCGATCTGCGGGGATTCACCCTGTTGAGCGAACGGCGCGCGCCGGAAGATGTGGTGATGATGCTCAACCGCTATCTGGAGGTGATGACCGAAATCCTGTTGCACTATAATGGCACGATCATCGAGTTCATGGGGGACGGGATTCTGGCTTTGTTCGGCGCCCCCATCAGCCGCCCGGACGATCCCCAGCGGGCGGTGGCCTGCGCCCTGGCCATGCAGCAGGCCATGGGCCGGGTCAACGCGGAAAACCGGCAACGCCATTTTCCGGAGTTCATGATGGGGGTGGGGCTGAACACCGGCATGGTGGTGGCGGGCAACATCGGCTCGGACAAACGCACCAAATACGGGGTGGTGGGCAGCGCCATCAACCTGACCGCCCGCATCGAATCCTTGACCGTGGGCGGACAGATTCTGATCTCCGATGCCACGGCCAAAGCCTGCGGTCCGATCTTGCGCATCGATCAAAGCTGGGAGGTGATGCCCAAGGGAGCGGGACGCCCTTTGACCATCCATCAGGTGAGCGGCATCGACGGAACCTATGCCCTGCAACTGCCCAAACCCGAAAAAGTCACCCTGCAACCCCTGGAACAACCCCTGATGGTACGGTTGCGGGTCATGGAGGGCAAACACGCCGGCCAAAACGAACACATGGGTACCCTGATCGCCCTGGCCCCGCCCCTGGCGGAAATTCTTTCCGATCTGCACGCCGAACGTCTCACCAACCTGCAAATCGAACTGTACGACCACCAGGAACAACTGGTCACCCCGTATCTGTACGCCAAGGTGCTCACCGAAGACGAAGGGGATGGCCGTCAAACCCTGCATTTCACCTCCATCCCCCCGGAAGCCGAACCGTTCCTGCAAAAACTCTCCCCCGGGTGATGCCCCGCCCGTCACCAGAAACGATGGATCACCAAAGCGTCAGACTCACCCCTCGGGGTCGTCTCTGTCGGAAACCTGCGGGGATTCCCCATCCTCCTGAACCGCCGCCGTCACCACATCCCGCAGCCACTGCTCCACCGATACCCCCAGAGCCTCGGCCCGCAGGATCAACCGTTCGATCACCGCGTCATCCAGATGACGTATCTGCAAATGTCCCATATCCCGATCCTTCTTCAATAAATAGTCTTCCCGGCCTGTTTTCCCCGGCATGGCCCCAGATAAATCACGGTGGGCCACGTCTGTCAACCAAAAGACCGCCCAAAACCGCTTGACAAGCCGAAACGGATGTTCAATAACCAATCGTTCATCTGTTCTTCCATTTCATTGCCGCAACTCCACCCGGCCCCTTCCCGGATACAGCGCAACGACGAGGCACACTTCTTCCGATGAAACATCTCACCCTCTCCCGCCGCATCGGTCTGGCTTTCGGAGCCGTGCTGCTGTTGACCCTCACCGTGGCCCTGTTCGGATGGAACGGCCTGGATCGGCTGGTACTCCTGTCGAAAAATGGCTCGGAAATGACATCCATGACCCATCAATTGGGTCTGGTGCTGCGGGCGGAACGGCTTTACGCCAGCAGCCGGGAGGCCAAAGAGCTGGAAAACGCCCTCCAGGGACTGGATGCCATCAAGCGTCAGGCGGCCCAATCCGGCGCGCAAAGTCTGGAGATAAAAACCGCCATGGATCAGGTCTCCCAAGCCGCCGACTCCTTTGGTCAGACCTTTCAGGAGCTGGTGACCCTGGATCACAAAACCCGGCAAAGCCTGGAAACCATGCAACAGGCGGGCGTCGTGGTACTGGGGGAGGCCAACAAACTGCGGGCCGAACAGATCCAGCAACTGGGAGAATCCTTGAAAAAAGCCAGCGAACACAACGAGCTGACCCCCATCAAAGAAATCGTGGCGGATCTGATCACCCGTGACCGGGTGGGCAAGGTCCACAAGGTCAACGAACTGACCTCCGCCTTTCAGCAACTCACCGTGGCGGAAAAGCGTATCCAGCTCGACCAGGGTCAAGACGACAAACAGGTGACGCAACTGCTGGAAGAGACCGCCCGCCTCGCCAAGAGCACGGCGGATCTGACCGTGACCTTCAAAAATCCCAAAAACGCCAAGATGGCCCAGGCCGTGGTGGACGCCATGGCCATCTATCAGAAAAACCTCACCGCCGTGCTGGAGATGATACAGGCCCAGGCCAAGGCGGAAGTCCGCATGATGGAGGCGGGACGCAAGGCCGCGGAAGCCATCGACCACGCCTTCCAGATGCAGGAAAAAAGCAAGACCGCCACCATCGACTCCACCCGTCTGGTGATGGCGGGGGGGACCGGCGCGGCTCTGCTGCTGGGCTTTCTGCTCTCCTGGGCCATGGGGCGCAATCTGGTGGGAGCGGTCACCGGATGCATCGGCAACATGTCGCGTCTGGCCTCCGGGGATCTGTCCATCCGCTGCGTGAGCAATCGACGGGATGAACTGGGCGCCATGTCCCGGGCCATCGACACCATGGCCACCCAATTGCGGGAGGTGGTGACCACCATCAGCGCCGCCACCGATCAGGTGACCTCGGGCGCCGAGGCGCTATCCGACTCGGCCCATCGCATCTCCCAGGGGGCCACGGAGCAGGCGGCCAGCATCGAAGAGACCTCCGCCGCCATGGAAGAGATGAGTGGCAACATCTCCCAGAACACCGACAACGCCCAAACCACCGAACAGATCGCCCAAACCGCCTCCCGGGACGCCGCCGCCGGAGGCGAAGCGGTCTTGAAGGCGGTGACCGCCATGCGGGAAATTGCCGGCAAAATCTCCATCATCGAAGAGATCGCCCGTCAGACCAATCTGCTCGCCTTGAACGCCGCCATCGAGGCGGCCCGGGCCGGGGAACACGGCAAAGGCTTCGCGGTGGTCTCCGCCGAGGTGCGCAAGCTGGCGGAACGCAGTCAGGCGGCGGCAGGGGAGATCGGCCAACTCTCCGCCTCCAGCGTCTTGGTGGCGGAACAGGCGGGCACCATCATCGCCCGACTGGTCCCCGATATCCAGAAAACCGCCCAACTGGTGCAAGAGATCGCCGCCGGCTCCCGGGAACAAAGTCAAGGGGCCAATCAGATCAACGCCGCCATCAGTCAACTGGATCAGGTGATCCAGCAAAACGCCGCCGCCTCCACGGCCATGGCCACCACCGCCGGCGAAATGAACATCCAGGCGCAACGGCTGGCGCAGGCCATCGGATTTTTCAATCACGTCTCGCCTCCCCCATCCACTCCGCTCCGGGTTCCCCCATCCCCCCGGAACCGGACTGCGCTCCCGGCCCCGTCAGGAACCCGACTGTTGCCCGGCCCCCGCGCCACCTCCACCCGCCCGACGGACGATGCGTTCGAAACCTTCTGAAATTTCCCCGCAGGATCCGCCCTCAAAGAGGGGGAAGCGCGTTTTTTTTCGCCTCCCCCTCTTGACGCCTCCCGACCAATGCTTACATTAGCGTTACAGCCTTCGCGAGGCAAAAGCCCCGCCAAAGGCCGGAGAATACCCCAAGCCTTGGTTTTCATCACGGTCAGGCCCGTCTTGGGTTCACACAAAAGCCGGGCAGGACGTTCTTTAGTCGGTTCAACAAGACAACTGTTGCACGTTTTTTTTGGAGAAATCAGCATGCTGAAATCGAAATTGCGCCCTCTGCACGACCGGGTCGTCGTCAAACGCACCGAAGAGGAAAAGAAAACCGCCGGTGGCATCATCATCCCGGATACGGCCAAAGAAAAACCGATCCAGGGCCAAGTGCTGGCCGTGGGCAAGGGAGCCATCCAGGAGAACGGTTCCATCCGTCCCATGGATGTCCAGGTGGGTGACACGGTTCTGTTCGCCAAATACGCCGGCACCGAAGTCAAGCTGGATGGGGAAGAACTCCTCATCATGCGCGAAACCGACATCATGGGCATCATCGGCTGACCGTTTCCCGGTCTTTGATGATGGTGTGAATCCCCCAATATTTTCCGTATCCATACGAGAAGGTGAAGAGACATGGCGGCTAAAGAAGTCAAATTCGGCGAAAACGCCCGCGGCAGAATGCTGGCCGGCGTCAATGTGCTGGCGAACGCGGTCAAGGTGACCCTCGGCCCCAAAGGCCGCAACGTGGTTCTGGACAAATCCTGGGGCGCCCCCCGGGTCACCAAGGACGGCGTGAGCGTGGCCAAGGAGATCGAACTGGAAGACAAGTTCGAAAACATGGGCGCCCAGATGCTCAAGGAAGTGGCCTCCAAGACCTCCGACGAAGCCGGTGACGGCACCACCACCGCCACGGTCCTGGCCCAAAGCCTGATCCGCGAAGGCATGAAAGCCGTGGCCGCCGGCATGAATCCCATGGATCTCAAACGGGGCATCGACGCCGCGGTCGAAGCCGTGATCGTCGCCCTGAAACAGATCTCCAAGGAAGTGACCAGCTCCGCCGAGGTGGCCCAGGTGGGCACCATCTCCTCCAACAACGATGTCGAAGTGGGCCGCATGATCGCCGAAGCCATGGACAAGGTCGGCAAACAGGGCGTGATCACCGTCGAAGAGAACAAAATGCTCGAAACCACCCTGGAAGTGGTGGAAGGCATGCAGTTCGACCGGGGCTATCTGTCGCCCTACTTCGTGACCAACGCCGAAAAGATGCAGGTGGAGATGGAAGATCCCCTGATCCTGCTGGTGGAAAAAAAGGTCAGCAACCTGCAACAGATCCTGCCCGTCCTCGAAGGCGTGGTCCAGGCGGCCCGTCCCCTGCTGATCGTGGCCGAAGACGTGGAAGGCGAAGCCCTGGCCACCCTGGTGGTCAACAAGCTGCGTGGCGGTCTGAAAGTGTGTGCGGTCAAGGCTCCCGGCTTCGGTGATCGCCGCAAGGCCATGCTCGAAGACATCGCCATCCTCACCGGCGGCACCGTCGCCTCCGAGGATGTGGGCGTGAAACTGGAAAATGTCACCGTGGACATGCTGGGCAGCGCCAAATCCATCATCATCACCAAAGATGACACCACCATCATCGATGGCGTCGGCTCTCCCAACGACATCAAGGCCCGGGTCAACCAGATCCGCGCCCAGATGGAAGACACCACCTCCGACTACGACAAGGAGAAACTCCAAGAGCGTCTGGCCAAACTGGCCGGTGGCGTGGCGGTTCTCAAAGTCGGCGGCGCCACGGAAGTGGAAGTCAAAGAGCGCAAGGATCGGGTCGAAGACGCCCTCCACGCCACCCGTGCGGCGGTCGAGGAAGGCATCGTTCCCGGTGGCGGCGTGGCCCTGCTGCGTGCCCGCTCCGCCCTGGAGAACCTCAAGGTCGCCAACGATGACCAAAGAGTGGGGATCAACATCGTGCGTCGCTCCCTGGAAGAGCCGGTGCGCATCATCGCCGAAAACGCCGGGGCCGAAGGCTCCGTGGTGGTGAACAAAATCCTCGAAAATTCCACCCCGAGCTTCGGTTTCGACGCCTCCAAAGACGAGTACACCGATCTGGTGGCCCGTGGCGTCATCGATCCCACCAAGGTGACCCGTCACGCCCTCCAGGCGGCGGCTTCCGTGGCCGGTTTGATGATCACCACCGAAGCCATGGTGGCCGAACTGCCGAAAAAAGATGCGCCTCCCCCGATGCCGGGTGGCGGTGGCATGGGCGGCATGGGTGACATGGGGATGTAATCCCTTTTCCATCCAGTCGTACCCTTTTTTGGAAAAAAATATCACCCCCGGTTGCATCTCGACCGGGGGTGATTTATTGTGTAAGGATGCGTTTTTTTTATGGATGGGGTCCAGGGGCCAAGGACGAAGCCCTTGGGACTCTGAAACATAAAAATTTCATTGAAATCAAAAGATTGAAGATTTTTTATTTTTAAAGTCAAAACCCTGGGGGATGAATCCCCCAGACCCCCTCTTTTTTTTCAACAGTTTAGATCCAAAACGGGGGCGGGTTAAAAATGCCCCTCAACATCCGGCCAACAAAAGAGAGTGTCATCAATGGCGATTTTCAATCTGATCGTGGTAGGCTTCGTGATCTGGGTGTTCGTCAAGGCCGCCTCCGCCGGGCTGCGGACAGACAACACGGATCGCTATTTCCAGACCGTCAAGATCAAAACCGGGAAAAAATTCCATAATTTCTTCGGCGTTCTCAACGCCAATTTCAAATAGGCTGCGTTACCCCCCGTCATGGACGTTGCCCGCCTGATCTACGCCGACAGCGAATCGTCGGCGGATCTTTATTATGCCACGCGCTTTTTCGCGCCGGATCCCTTTTTGTTTCTTCAGGATCCCTCGGGACAAAGCCATGTGGTGGTCTCCGCCCTGGAGGTGGACCGGGCGCGACGCACCGCCCGTGCCGACCAGATCCACGAATGGGGTGAGATCAAAACCCGCTGGCAGGCGGCGCACCCGGAAGATCCCAACCCCGGCACCGAGGCGTTGACGGCCTTTTGGTTGCAGGAACTGAGCATCACCAGCCTGCGCACCCCCCGGGATTTCCCGCTGCTGATGGCCGACCGGCTCCGAGCCGCCGACATCGCGCTCCACCCCGAATCGGAACCCTTCTGGCCCCAACGGGCCATCAAGACCGCCGAAGAGATCGCCCACATCGCCGTGGCCCTGGCGGTGACCGGTCTGGGCATGGAGACCGGCATCGACACCATCCGCCAGTCCACCATCGACGACGAAGGGGCGCTGTGGCTCGATGGCGCGCCCTTGACCAGCGAACGGGTGCGGGGCGAAATCCATGCCCGTCTGGTGCGGGAAGGGGCCTCTCCCCGACATACCATCGTGGCCGGCGGCACTCAGGGGGCCGATCCCCACGAAGAGGGACACGGACCGCTCTACGCCGGTCAACCCATCATTCTCGACATCTTCCCCCGTATGGAAACCAGCGGCTACTGGGGAGACATGACCCGTACCGTCTGCAAAGGCACCCCCCCCAAACGGCTCGTGGCCATGTGGGAAGCGGTCCAGGCCGCCCAGGAGGTCGCCTTCGAACTGATCCGGGATCAAGCCTCCGGCGCCGAGGTCCACCAAGCGGTCACCGACGCCTTGACCGATGCCGGTTTCATCACCGGCACCGACGAATCGGGCCGTCAAATCGGCTTCTTTCACGGCACCGGCCACGGACTGGGGCTGGAAATCCATGAATCCCCCCGCATCGGCGCCCGGGATCAAACCCTGCAAAACGGCCATGTGGTCACCGTGGAACCGGGTCTGTACTATCCGGATCTGGGAGGGGTGCGGCTGGAGGATGTGGTGGTGGTGGATGAAGACGGCTGTCGCAACCTGACCCGTTTTCCCAAATTTCTTGAGGTCTGATTTGTCCGGTTTTGTCCTGCTGGTCCATGGCTGGGGTTTCGGAGCCGGGGTGTGGCGACCCGTGCGCCGCGCCCTGTCCGACCTGACGGTCCAAACCCTGGATCTGGGTTTCCATGGCGCTCCGGCGCTGACCATCCCCCCGCACGCCCCCTTCATCGCCGTGGGTCACTCCCTGGGCTTCCTGTGGCTCACCCGACAATTGGATCACCCCGACTTCGCCGCCCGTTGTCGCGGTCTGATGGCCATCAACGGGTTCTGCCGCTTCGCCCGCGCCCCGGATTATCCCCTGGGCGTGGCCGGACGCATCCTGGAACGCATGGCCACCCGCTTGCAGGAAGATCCGCAAGAGGTGCTGTCCGTGTTTCAACGTCAGGGGGGGCTGGATCAACCGATTCCCCTGCCCGCCACCCTGAATCCGGAAGCCCTGGCCCAGGGACTGACTTGGCTGGCCGAATGGGATACCCGCCCCACCCTCGCCCACTGGTCCAAGCCTTTGCGGGTGCTGGCCAGCGCGGACGACCGGGTGGTCACCCCGGAAATGACCCGCGCCCAGTTCGCCGCATTCCAACCCGACCCGATCCAGTGGCTCCCGGATGGGGGACATCTGCTGCCCCTGACCCGTCCGGAGTGGTGCGCCTCTCAGATCACCACCCTGGCTGACCACTGTCTGTCATGATCCGTTCCCGCAGGGTGGCGGAATCCTTCGGAGCGGCGGCCACCCGGTACGAAGACCACGCCCCGGTCCAGGCCCACGCCGCCCGACGACTGGCCCAACACCTCGCCACCCTGTCACTCCCGGAAGCTCCCCGGATTCTGGAGATCGGTTGCGGCTCCGGACTGTTAAGCCGCCATCTGCTCCGACTGTTCCCCACAGGCCATTTTCTGCTCACCGACCTCTCTTTCGGCATGCTCCAGGTGGCCCGCACCCATCTGGATGCTCCACCAGGGGGGCGACTCTCCTTGGCGGTCATGGACGGGGAAGCCCTGGCCGTGGCCGGCGGCTTCGACCTGATCGTCTCCGGATTGACTTGGCAATGGTTCAGGGATCCCATGGCCAGCTTCGCCCGCGCCATTGCCTTGCTGAATCCCGGCGGATGGCTGGTGGTCTCCACCCTGGGGGCGGAAAACTTCCCGGAGTGGCGCGCCCTCTGCGCCGCAGCCCGCCTGCCCCACGGCATGCCCGACTACCCGTCTTGCCAGGATTGGGAAAAAAGGCTTGCTCCGGAAGGAAAACTGGAAGAAGAATGGTTCCCCATGGCGTATGACTCGGCCCTGGCGTTTCTGCAAAGCCTGCGCGCCCTGGGGGCCCACCAGCCCGCCGCACACCATCGCCCGGTACCGGGAGGAGCCTTGCGACGGGTGTTGAGACCACAAGAAACCGGATTCCTGGTGCGTTACCGGTTGTTGTACATCCGGATTCAATCGTGATGTGATACCGGAGCCAATGGACAGGAGTCCAGGGGGATTATCCCCCTGGTGGGATCCAAGGGCAAAGCCATTGGGACTTTCAAACACAAAAATTATATAGAAACATTAAAAGATTTATGTTTGAAAGTCAAAACCCTGGGGGAAGAATCCCCCAGACCCCCGCTTTTCTTTCAAGAGTTGACATCCAAAAATGGATGCGGTTTCAATCCTTTCCCCCCTGGAACAACTCCCCATGCCCACCCTTGAAACTCCCGGAGGCCAATTGCACAAAGATTCCGGTCACGCTCTCCGGGGTAGGCAGGGTGGCGGGATCTTCTCCGGGAAAGACCTTGGCCCGCAGGGCCGTGGCCATGGGACCGGGATCCACCGCGCTCATGCGCACCGGACCTTGGGGGCTTTCCGCGGCCCAGGTGCGGGTCATCTGCCACAAAGCCGCCTTGGAGGCGCCATACGCACCGCGAAACGGAGCGGCTTCCATGCCCTCGCGGCACACTACCTGGATCACCACCCCGGAGTCGCTGCGTTTCAGCAACGGCATCATCTCCCGGGTGAGAAAAAAAGGAGCCGCCACGTTCACCCGGAACACCGACTCCCAGTCCGCCGGACAATGCAGATCCAACGGCGTGCGCGGTCCCACCAGCGCCGCCGCGTTGACCAGCGCATCCAGACGCCCGAAACGCTCGAACAACGCCTTGGCCACCTCCGGCACCCGTTGCAGTTCGCTTTCCAGGTTCAAAGGCACGATGCCCGCCTCACCGCCGGCGCTGCGGATGAGATCATCGGTGGCCTTCAACGCTTTCAAACGACTGCCCAGCAAAAACACCCGCGCTCCCGCAGTCGCACAGGCGCAAGCCACGGCGCGTCCCAGGCCGGAACCGGCGCCTGTGACCAGAATAATGCGATTTTCCAGTGACATGAGAACTCCTTGACATGCAAACGATCCCACCCGATCCGATCCCGCCTCAAAGCGCTCCACTGTATCACGAAACCGCGCCAAAGATCCCCGTGATTTTTCTCATGGGGCCTACCGCCTCGGGAAAAAGCCGTCTGGCCATGACTCTGGCCACCGCCTTGGGTCTGGAGATCGTCAACGCCGACTCGGTGCAAATCTACCGGGGGCTGGAGATCGGCTCCGCCAAACCCACCCCGGAAGAACGACGACTCGTTCCCCATCATCTGCTGGACGCAACCGATCCGGATCACCCCTGGTCCGCGGACCGCTACCGGGAGGCGGCCTGGGAGACGATCCGCACCCTCCACCAGCGGGGGGTGACGCCGCTGTTCGTCGGCGGAAGCGGGCTGTATCTGCGGGCCGTGGAACAGGGACTGGCCCTGACCCCACCCATCGACGAAACCTGGCTGACCGCCATCCGCGCCGAAGCCGCGCAAACCGGCTGGCCCCATCTGCACCAGCGTCTGACGACCGCAGACCCACAAGCCGCCGCCAAAATCACCCCCGGCGACGCCCAACGCATCCTGCGGGCCTTGTCGGTGTTCATGGCCACCGGCACGCCCCTGAGTACCTGGCAAAAACAGCAACCCCCGCCGCCTCCCTGGCGCCTGCTCAAACTGGCCCTCATTCCCCCCCGGACGGTCCTTTATCCCCGCATCGAGGCCCGTTTCGACCAGATGCTGCAACGCGGTCTGCTGGAAGAGGCCCAGGCCCTCCTGGCCCAAGGCTACGATCCGGGATTGCCCGCCATGAAGGCCGTGGGCTATCGACAGTTGTTTCACCATCTGACCGGAGCCGTGCCCCTGACGGAGGCCATCGACCACGCCAAACGGGAAAGCCGCCGCTACGCCAAACGGCAGGAAACTTGGCTGAAACGAGAATCCGGGGTCATCGTCTTGTCGTCGGAGCCGCCGGACGCGGAAGCCCTGGCGCACATTCGCCGCTTCATGGCCGGGGGGTGACTTGCCGCGCTCCGGAAAAGCGTTATACTCTCAAAGATTGTCATTCGTTTCCGCTCCCAGATACCGCGAGCCACTCCGTGACCCAAGAAGCCAAGATCGACCGCTCCCCGAAGCCCATGCGCGCCTTGCTGGTGCAGACCATTCCCCAGTCCGAAACCCGTGATCGGGCGGAACGGCTCGCCGAAGAGATCAAACGACTGGCGCTGAGCGCGGGACTGGTTCCGGTGGCCACCCGTTTTTTTCCGCTGCCCAAGGTCCACTCCGGCAGTTATCTGGGCAAGGGCAACCTGGAGACCCTGGCCACCGAGGTGATCGAACACGAAGCCGAACTGGTGGTGTTCAATCATCCGCTGACCCCGGTGCAGCAACGCAATCTGGAAAAGGGACTGGCGGCCAAGGTATCGGACCGCACCGGCATCATTCTGGAAATTTTCTCCTCCCGCGCCCAGACCCGGGAAGGACGCTTGCAGGTGGAACTGGCGGCCTTGCTATATCAGCAATCCCGGCTGGTGCGCTCCTGGACCCATCTGGAACGTCAGAAAGGGGGCGTGGGACTGCGGGGCGGTCCCGGAGAAACCCAGATCGAGGTGGACCGTCGCCTGATCCGCGATCGGATCCGCCAATTGGAAAAAAAGCTCGAAACCGTGCAGCGCACCCGCGCCCTGCAACGCCGCGCCCGACAGGAGGTACCTTTTTTCAGCGCGGCGTTGGTGGGATATACCAACGCGGGCAAATCCACGCTCTTCAACCGCCTGACCGGCGCCCATGTGCTGGCGGAAGATCAACTGTTCGCCACCCTCGATCCCACGGTACGCCGGATCGTGCTGCCCAACGGCGACCGGATCATTCTGAGCGACACGGTGGGTTTCATTCGCGACCTGCCCCATCAACTGGTGGCCGCCTTCCGCGCCACCCTGGAAGAGACCCTGGAGGCGGATCTGCTGGTGCATGTGGTGGATCTTTCCGATCCGGAATGGGAAGAACAGGAGTCCGCCGTCCTGGAGACCCTGCGGGAACTGGAGGTGGGAGACAAACCGATGCTCACCTTGTACAACAAATCCGACCGGCTGCCGGAAGATTCGGGACTGGTCAGCCGTCTGCAAGGACGAGACGGGGTATTGATTCTGTCATCCGTGACCGGCGCCGGCATCGACGCTCTGTTGGACACCCTGGGCCGGGAGTCCCGCAAGAACACCCGGATTTTCCAACTGACCATCCCCTCTGCCGAAGGCGCCCTGCTCGCCCGCCTCTGCCGCGAAGGCCAGATCCTGGAACGCCGCGACGACGACGCATCCATCCATCTCACCCTGGCGCTGTCTCCCATCGCACAAGGACGGCTGGAGGGGATTGTGCGGGAGTTTGGGGTGGTCATGTAAGACACCCGAGCCATTTTTGTTCCACGAGTCCTTCGAGTTTGCCATCCGTGGCATGGATGAAACCGGACAGATACTGGGGGGATGGATGAAACCGCAGGAGGAGAAACGATGACTGCCAATCTTTCCGAAAGGGTCCAATACGAAATACGTCAGTTGCCAGCCCCCCTGATCCAGGAAGTGCTGGACTTCATCGGTTATCTCGCCCATCGCCACGGCATCGATAAAGCGCAGACCGATCCATTGAAAGCCGCCCAGGAACTTTCCATGCGCAAGGTGTGGGACAACCCGGATGACGAGGTGTGGAATGATCTGTGAGCCGGGTGATCTGGTATTAATCCCCTTCCCCTTTTCAGACCTTGCTACTGACAAGAAACGCCCAGTGCTGGTCTTGACCTTTCCCGACCGCTACGATGACTTTATCGGATTGGCCGTGACATCGACCCCCATGCAAGAAGCCGCTGTACCCCTGGATCCAGCCTCGATGCTGCATGGATCGCTACCCAAACCAAGCTGGGTGCGACAGGACAAGATATACACCTTGGACAGAGGGGTCGTGATTCGAAATCTTGGGAGAGTGACACCGGAGTTTTTTTCCATGGTCGTGCGCGGATTTTGCAATATCTTCGGTTGTCATAAATCAGCATAAGAAGGTATAGATATCTCGCCATTCGTGCGCCTTATCTTGAAACTGTTCCGAATTAAGAAAACATCAAACAATTATTCCAGATCAATCATATCATAGCAATTATCACCATCCAATCTATTTCTTAGGTCTGACAATGAAATCAGACGTCCATTCTCTCGAATCTTCCAAGAATCCCATCCATTATTTTCTGATTTTGTGATTAACTTAGCCGCCGCAGACAGACTTTTACGAGAAACTCCCTCATAAACAATGTCTCCATTATGATCAATCTTTGCATTATAATTATTATTTTTATACTTTAATTCCAAAACACTACCAGAACTCAGAAGACCAGCATCCATAAGATCTTTTATGCTCACATTTTTTCTGTTATTTCTTTTCGATCTATCGTTACCTTGCAATTCATTCTTCACATCCGGAACATGAACCACCAAAGACGGAATCGTTTGAATCGAAGACAACGACCAACCAGCAACTACCCGTGGCAAAGCCGCACGCACATCATCCTTCGACAAACTCACATCCTGTGTAATAATCAGACGAATCAGGCGGTCATCTCCTTTCAGCAGGGAATCCAACACCACTTTGACCTTATCATCCACACATCGAGACTTCCATAACAGCCCGTTGATAAAACCGTTTCAATCTGATGTCGGTTGATGAATTGAAATCACGAGCAGAGCAGCGATTTCACCGTAGGCGGCCAGCCCGACACCCAAAAACAGCGCATCCCCCTCGGTCAGCAGGAACACAAAGAGGTGACGGGCATTCGCACGCTCCTTCGGAGTGTAATAGGCAAGACTGAATCTGACATTTCTGGTAGGATGGATGGAAACCAACC